>JASFHG010000284.1:0-5469 GCA_050123355.1 Planctomycetia bacterium | reverse complement strand
GCCGGTTCCCTCGTGGACGTCACGCGGATGGAGGCGTTGGAACACTTTGAAAATTCGGTCGAGATATTTTTCGTCGAAGCCGATCCCGTTGTCTTCGACCGTGATGCGGCACATCTCTTCGTTGATGTCGGAGTTCGCGTGGCCTGCCGTGGCGCGTTCGGTTCGGTTGACGGTATAACGGGCCTCGATTTTGACGATCGGCGTGCTCCCTTCTTCGTGAAATTTCAGGGCGTTGCCGATCAGGTTTTGGAGCAACTGTCGCAGTTGGACCGGGTCGGCCTGGATGGTCGGCATCTTTCCGACTTCGATCATGGCGCCCGACTGCTCGATTTTGACTTCGAGGTCCGAGACGACTTCCCGGGTGACTTGTCCGAGGTCGACCGATACGTACTCCGCGGTTTTGGTGGTAATTCGAGAGAGGTTCAGCAGCCCGTTGATAAGTTCCTGCATCCGTCCGGCCGCGCTTTGCATGCGCGAGAGGCAGTCGCGTCCCACATCGTCGAGCGACTCCTCGCAGTTCCTTTGTAGTCGGTCGCCGAAGGTGCGGATCTTTCGTAGCGGTTCTTGAAGGTCGTGTGAGGCGACGTAGGCAAACTGTTCCAGCTCGCGATTGGAACGCTCCAGGTCTCTCGCGTAGCGGCGTTCTTCCTCTTCGGCCCGTTTCCGATCGCTGATGTCGCGGACGAAGAAGGTGAGGACCGGAGCACCTTGCTCCTGGCTGATGGCCATGGTCAGTTCGGCCTCGAACGGCCGGCCGTCGGCACGTACGGCGACCACTTCGGTCCGCTTGCTGAGCATGGACCCCTCGCCCGCGTTGAGGTAACGATCGATTCGGTTCTGGTGTCCCGTGGTCATGCTGGGCGGGAACAGGATTTCCGAAGGGCGCGTTCCTAATACTTCCGTACGCTTGCGACCGAAGGTTTGTTCGGCGGCACGGTTGAATTCGGTGATCAGACCGTCGTGATTGATCGTGATGATCGGGTCGAGGGACGTTTCGAGGATCGAGTTTTTCCGCTCCTGGGTCTCGGCGAGTTGGCGTTCGAGCTTGGCCGCCTTGCCGAGCGAGCGGTGGACGACCGCCAGGCAAATCGGTCCGTTGTCGACCGGGTCGCGGATCAGGGACATCGTCGTATCGACCTCCGCGGTCTCGCCGGTGATGGGGCTGAGGAGCCGACTGAGTCCGTTCCAGATACCGGTCTTTTTGACCGCCGGCACGGCCACTTCTTGGAGCTCTTGCCAGGAAATTTCTTCGTGATAGTCGTGGAGGCTTTGGATTTGGAGATCACCGCCTTCGTCCGCCCCGACGAAGCGCCGCCCCAGTTGGTTCAGATAGAGCGGCTTCCCGCTCAAACTCGTCAGGCAGACGATGTCGTTGCACCGCAGGGCCAGTTGGCCGAGGATCTGGTCGAAGGAGACGAACTCGTCGTCCTGGACCGCCTGAGCCACCGTTACCCGAAGCCGCTCGGTCGACTCGGCCAGCTCGTCGAGCACGTCGACCAGGCGGGTACGGTTCTCGGCCAGCCGGATGACCACCTGGCGGACGGTTCGCTCGAGGACGGCCAGCGCGGCCATGGGGATTTCGAGGGCAAGACCGTCGGTCACTTTTTCGATGGCCCGTTTCGTCCACGTGAGATTGGTCGTATCCCGTTTTTCACCGGCCGCCAGCAGCGCAGCAAAGAGGTCCGCTTGATGGGACTCGATCAACTCATTTCCATCCTGGCCAGAGCGTCTTTCACTCATCATGCGGAGAATGACATCGCGATGATTTTGGAGCAGTGTGCTAAGTTGGCCCATATTTTGGTTTTGCTTGCTAACCTGGATGCATTTTCTACCGGCGTCTTGCTGGTGTTGATGCGGGTGCCGGTTTGGGGTCGGGGGTGGTTTTCAGCAGTATCAATTTCTCTTTGCCGACTTCGATATATTCGCGGAACTGGAACACGCCCAGGCCGTGGATGTCGTCGGGGATTTCTTCAAAGTTTTTGGCCGCGCGGGTCTTGCTCGTGGTTTGGTCCAGGATCTTCATCAATCTGGCAAAACGCTTTTCTTCCCGAGCAAATCGCTTTTTCTTGGCCTTGAGTTTGTTGGCGATATCCTTATTACGAGCCTGTTTGATCATCTGGTCGTAGTTTTGCAGTTGCGTCTTGAGTTCACGCTGGATCGCCTTGAGGTGCGGCGCGTTCAAAACGATGTCGACGTTGTAAGTTTTTCTCTCGTCTTTCAATTCGCAAGAACACGTGGCAAGCAACATCAATCGCAACTCTTGACCTTGAAGCCTTTGGAACACCAACTGGAACTTGACCGTCAGCGGCGGCAGACCGTTGCCCGTCAGGCGAGCGATCACCGGCTTGCCTCCTGCTTTCAAGATCGGCGAGGGTTCCAGCTTGACGTCCTTATAAACTCCTTGATAACCAAACAGCTCAAGCTGCATGGACTTGGGTGTCAGGAGCATCGAGGGCTGGGCATCGAAGCCGAACGGAGACGTCTTCGGAATGATTCTAAACGGCTTGACCTGGCGGATGGTCGCCAGTTGCATCCGATGCGAATGGTCTTTCGCCGTGATGTCCAAAGCACATGCCGCCAAGTATTCCGCCGGAACCTTCGGCGGGATGGTCAACCATCGGAACATCAAATTATGGTCCTTGGCGATCCAGATTTGCGCAATTTTGGTGCTCACTTTCCGTGGCCCCGAAAATAAAATATCCCAAGAAGGTTCGGAAGGCACCTTGGCGATGGAGAACGCTTGTTGCGGCTTCGGCAAGACGACCTCTCCGCCGATCAGCCGGATTTGGATCGCGTCTTCCAGCTTTTGGTCCTTCTCGAACAAAAGAAGACCGAGCGGCGTTCCGATCGTGGCGGCCTGGGGATCGTTGTTTAAAGGCTGCGGAAGGGCGACCGATTTTACAAGGTTCGTCAGGGGATTGATCGGCTTGGGAGGTTCGATCGGGGTGGTCTTTTCCGGATTTTTCGGATTCTCTTCCGGCTTGGTGTTGTTCGTGGTTTTGTCGGGATCTTTCGGTTCCTTGCCAGGATCGGGCTTATCGGGCTTGCTGAAAGGATTGTGGGCCGGATCGTTCGGATCACCAGGCGTTTCGGGCGTAGTGTCCTCGGGGTTCGGCGGTTTGTCCGGCGTGGTTCCTTCCGGCGTCGTACCCTCCGGCGTCGTACCCTCCGGCGTGATTTCTTCCGGTTCTGGCTTGTCGATCGGAGCAGGCGGCTTCGGCTCTGGCGTCTCCGAGTTGCTTTTCATCGAGGCAATGACGATGAACAGCAAGATGCCGACCACGACGATGACCACGACCGTCAGGACCGGGAGCATGACCTTTTCGTTTTCCAGGAATTTCTTTTTGGGGCGTTTGATGCCGATCGTCGGCCCGGCGGCTGCATCGGCGCCCGCCAAGGCATCGTTGGCAAACGCTTCCTCGCCGGGGAAGGGGCTCGGCTCTTCTTGGATCTTTTTCGGCGAGATCGGTTCCGGAGGCATCGTCCACTTGGAGAGCACGTCCGCCACTTCGCGAGCGGTCTGGTAGCGTTTGTCCGGATCCTTGGCCATCATCTTCTTGCAGATCCTCGCCAAGTCCGCCGGTACGTCGGACCGAAGTTTTTGCAAATCGGGGACCGGCTGCGTTTGATGCTTGAGGATCCGCTGCGTCAGCGTCCCACCGTCAAACGGCGGATGACCGGCCAACAGTGCAAAGAGCGTGCAACCGAGCGAGTAAACGTCCGCACGGAAATCGAAGTTCGGTGCCGAGACCGCCTGCTCCGGTGCCATGTAGTCGACCGTGCCGAGGATCTTCATGCTGCCGCGCGAGTCGGAGCTTGAATCGCTCACGCCCGCATCGCCGACCAAGCGAGCCATGCCCATGTCGAGAATCTTGACGACCCCTTGCTCGTTGACCAGGAGGTTCGACGGCTTGATGTCGCAGTGGACCATGTTGCGGCCGTGGGCGTGGTCGAGCCCTTCGGCGGCCTGGCGGATGCAGTCGACGGCCGATTCACAGTCGAGCACCCCTTCCTGCTCGATGATGTCTTCGAGCGTTTGGCCCTCGACGTACTCCATCACGATGTAGAAGTGGTCGTTCTCCTTGTCGACGTCGTAGGCCTGAACGATGTTCGGGTGGTCGAGCGAGGCGATCGCACGGGCCTCGGTCAGAAATTGCTCCAGCGAGTCGGGATCCTTGCCGACCTTCTTCGAAACGACCTTCACCGCGCAGCGACGGTTCATCGTGGTGTGACGACCGAGGAAGACGCTTCCCATCCCGCCGCGACCCAGCAGACCGAGCAGGACATAGTTGCCGATGAAGAAGCCGGTCCGGCCGGCCAGGAGCTGGGTCTTTTGCCAGTCGGTAAGAACGCCCTGCTCGACGAGCATGTCCAGAAGCTGGCCCACATCATGCGTTAAGAGCATGGAATCATGGACATCGTCCAGCTGCTCGGGCGAGAGCAGTCGACTCTGCTTCAGTAATTCCAAAAGTTCTTCTGGCGATTTCATGGGCATCTGATCGCGCGCCGTTTTTTAAAACTGTTCCGTCGAGGTGGGTATGCAACGCATCATCCTGAACAAGAACCTCTCAACCTTTCATGCAGAAGACACTTACGGAAAAGCGCCCCACATCTATAAGGATTCTTCTGACAGTCTGAATTGCCCGGCACGCATCGCATACCTATTCAAGCGATACGTATCTCGAGCGAGACCGGTCCCCGCATTTTTAGGACAAGAATCCTACCACCCATTTTTTATGAAAAGACCAATTCAGGTCGATACGTTCTATTCTTGCAGTCTACCCATAAATGCAACTTTTTGCAAACCTCATGCCCCTGCAGGCGGGGGGGATACTTTGAAGAATAAGCCTTTTCTGTAAGAAGATGCGGTATAAACGGTCTAATCGTCTGGTAGGCTGCGGTGCCTGGAAGGTTCGGTGAAATGCAGTAATCTGGGGGGAATCCCGGCCGAGGCAGTGAACAGGAGGCCACTCCCCCCAAAAATCCATCAGTGTACAAGAGGTTAGCCCGGCCGCAGGCGGCCGAAAATAACCACCCTGGTTTAGCCGTCGGACATCGTCCGACGTGTTTTGAAGCTGCAAGAGCACGACGAACGATGTTCGTTGGCTAAACTTATCTAGTTCCATTCCGAGTGACGCATGATCTTCCCCTCGACCATGTAGATCACGTCCTCGGCGATGTTGGTCGCGTGATCGGCCATCCGCTCCAGATTTCTCACGGCGGCCAGCAGGGTCAAAAGCGTTTCGACGTCTATCGTGCCGTCGCCGATCAGCTGCTCTGCCAGTTGTCGATACTCTTTCTTCATGTCGTCGACCAGATCGTCGCGTGCACAGACGTTGGCGACCGCCTGCTTCTTCATGACGATGTTCTTATAGCCATGGCCAGATAAAATGAACCGTGCCCGCATTAGTTCGTAATAATCGGTAGTGCAAACCGTTCTTGTTTTTGACCGTTTCACTACAAGCAAGC
>JASFHG010000283.1:0-5469 GCA_050123355.1 Planctomycetia bacterium | reverse complement strand
CTTCCACACCGCCATTTCCCCTGCTGACATACATAATTCACACCACCGGAATAACCCTCGCGAGGTAAATCCATGCCTTAGAGGGAGTTCCGAAGCAAAGCCGGCTCCAATTCACCCCCTACAGAGGGATGCTTTTGCGACTTGCCGTCCCAGAATTTCCCGATAAACTGGAATGGTGCCCGTTCGCTTCGCAAATGAAAAAGCCTGAACGCCTTGATTTTACCAATCTTTTTGTGTCAGATACGAATAATAATGATGGCACCCCTTCGTGAACGTCTTCGAAACGGCTTTGGTCGCCTGCTACCGCCACTGGCCAATTTGCTCAGTCCGCCACAGTGTGTCTGTTGCGGCAAGGAGCTCCAGTCCGGTAACACGGATGCGGACCGGAGCTTTTTTTGTGAGGCATGCCGAACTTCGATGTTTCTCGACCAATGGAACCGTTGCCGGCTGTGCGGAGAGGCCATTTTCAACGCGGAAAAGGAACTGTGCCTCCGTTGCGTTCAGGACGGTTTTATTCCCCCTCATTTCGATCGGGTCATCCCGCTCGGAATTTATGCCGATACCCTCCGTGCCTGCATTTTGAGGATGAAACAGCCCCAAGGGGCCAAATTGGCCGGGATGATCGCCGAGGCCTACTGTGCATATCGGGCCGAATCCCTCCAAAAACACCGGCCGGACCTGGTCGTTCCGGTCCCAATGCACTGGTTACACCGATTATGGCGGCGAACCAACAGCCCAGAAACGATGGCTCGCCAAATTGCACGCCGTCTTGGTGTATACTTAGAAGTGCCACTGTTGATCCGCCGTAAGCGGACCCAGCCCCAGCACGAGCTTTCACCGAAAGAAAGATTGAAGAACGTCAAGAACGCGTTTGCCATACGGAAAGGCTACGACCTAAACGGAACAAGAGTACTGTTGGTCGACGACATCCTCACCACGGGCGCAACCGCGAACGAAGCCGCCAAGGTTTTGAAAAAAGCGGGAGCCGCGGAAGTGATCGTAGGGGTCGCGGCCAAAACACTCCATGCAATTCCCTCCCACAAATAAAGCGCACGCCGTGCTACCCCTCGCCGAGATACCATGGACAACAAATCCACCAAAGTAAAATCGAAAAAGCCAAAGAAAGAACGACCGTTTCGCGCAGCGGTCGTGCGTGGCTTGGGAGTGGTCTTGCCACCGCTGATGACCATCGTCATCTTCCTGTGGGTTGGCGGTACCGTAAACACCTATGTCCTGGAGCCCATCACCGGCGGTCTGCGTGACGTCATTGCGTGGCAGTTTTATTCCGAGATCCGAGAAGACGTTCCGCCCGAACAGCAGGCAACCAAAATCACCAGCCATTCGGATCCCAACAAGTATTACCAGATGCCGGACCATAGTTTTGTCCCCGTTTCGGTCTACAAATACGTCCAGCTCCATCACGGCAACGAACCGATCCCCGACACGAGCAAGGGGTTGTATAAGCTTTACGTCGAACGGCGTTTTTTGAGCCCCTACATTGTTGTCCCGGCGTTCCTCGCGCTCTTTATTCTCGTACTGTATCTCTTGGGCAAATTCATGGCGGCCGGATTGGGAAGGTTTGCCGTTCGGGGGTTCGAGCGAGGAGTCAACCAACTCCCGCTCATCCGAAACGTGTACTCTTCGGTCAAACAGGTCTCCGATTTCCTCTTCAGCCCGCGCGAAGTGGAATATACCCGCGTGGTCGCGGTCGAGTATCCACGTAAAGGGATCTGGTCGCTCGGCATGGTCACGGGTGACAGCATGCTCGACCTTCATGCAGCAGCAAACGAGCCTGTCATTTCGGTCCTGATCCCCACCTCTCCCATGCCGGTCACCGGCTACACGGTCAATGTGCGTCGCTCCGAAGCGATCGACCTGGATATCACAATCGATCAGGCGTTCCAGTTCATCGTCAGCTGCGGCGTCGTTGTCCCTCCACATCAGATGCACGAAGCGATCGAAGCCCATACCAAAAAACTGGCCGAAAAAGAAAAAGCCAACGGTATGAAGACGCTTGAAGCCGAGACGGAAAACGATTCTAATTAAACACGGACGAAAAAACTTCTTAGCCGTCGAGCTTGCTCGTCGCTTTTTTGAGCCTAAGAACCGGTAATTGGAGTACCAGATTCATGAAACTACGACTCGGTACACGTGGAAGCAAGCTAGCACGTTGGCAAGCGGATTGGGTCGCCTCGCAACTGACGAAACTTGGCGCCGAAGTTGAACTCGTTCCGATCAGCACGACCGGCGACCAAAATCAAACCGGCCCGATCGAAAATCTCTCCGGCCAAGGTGTCTTCACGAAAGAAATTCAGCGAGCGCTCGTCGAAAACCGGATCGATCTGGCGGTCCACAGCCTGAAAGACCTCTCGACCCAACCGGTATCTGGCCTGATCCTTGCAGCCGTGCCCCCACGCGGCCCGATCGAAGACGCCCTGATCGCGTGCGACGGACGGACCCTCGCCGAGCTGCCCGCCGGAGCGGTCGTCGGGACCGGCAGCCTGCGCCGACGCACCCAACTGCTCCACGCACGACCGGATCTGAAAACCACCGACATCCGGGGCAACGTCGACACTCGCCTCGCCAAGCTCGACGCAGGCGACTACGACGCGATCATCTTGGCCGTCGCCGGTTTGGAACGGCTCGGCCTGGCCGACCGGATCACCGAGGTACTCTCCAAAGACACGATGCACCCGGCCGTCGGGCAAGGGGCGCTGGGTATCGAAACTCGCGAAGATGACGATGCGACCCGCTCGCTGGTCGAGCAGCTCGACGACCCGGCCACCCACGCTTCGATCCACGCCGAGCGGACCTTGCTCAAGACCCTCGAAGGAGGCTGTCTAGCCCCGATCGCCGCCTGGACCTACGCCGAAGTCGCCGAACTGTTCCTCGCCGCCCGCGTCACGAGCGTCGACGGTAAAGAACGTCTCGACGCCGAATTAAGCATGGGCTTCGATGCCACCGACCCGGCTTCCATCTTCCAAGTAGCCGAAACCCTCGGCCTAAGTGTCGCCGCCAACCTCCGCACCCAAGGCGCCGACCGCCTCATCGCCGCCTCGCGAAACCCGTAGGGTGCGTCAAGACGCACCTCTTTGGAAATCTTAGCCGACGGGCCTGCCCGTCGTTTAGCCGCCGAGCTTGTTCGGCGCTTAGTAACCATCTTCATCTACGAGAAAATCGTGCCCACGCCTGTTAGCCGCGCGACTTTATGTCCGCGCTTTGGTAACCAACAGAAACCGCGTTGCGTTATTGTGTTGGAATAACTTTACCCAAAGCTGCTGACCGTTTACTGTTGTATCGAAAAAAACGCGGACATAAAGTCACGCGGCTAACGAGCGCGAACACAATTAGAAACGTTCTCACTCGTGAACGGTTGCAGGAATAATTCAGAAAGCGGTAACAAGTCGCCGCACTCCAAAAATCACTTTGCCCGCGGTCGCACGCCGCGAACAGCCCTGAAATAGTTCGGGTTATCCGCTTGACCGGTCGCTTCGTAAAGAAAACGGCTCGGGATCCGTGGGCGTTCCTTGCCCCATTTCTGACGAGTCAAGGCCATGGTCAAGGTCAGACGCTGTTGGGCACGGGTCAAACCGACGTAGCAGAGACGACGTTCTTCGTCTACCTCGCCCGAATTTTCGGCGACCGACTTTTTGTGCGGCAGAATATCCTCCTCCATCCCGACCATGTAAACGCGAGGAAATTCGAGACCCTTCGCGCTATGGAGCGTCATCAGTGCAACCGCGTTTTGTTGCAGCTTTTCATCTTTATCCTCGTCGAGCGTCCGGTCGGCGATCGCCTGCTCTTGGATAAAACCGAACAACGACGGAGACGGCTCGCGATTGACATAGCTGCTCACCGAGCTGATCACCTCGCCGACGCTGTTCCACCGAACCTCCGCCTCGTCCGGGTTGTTGTACAGCCGAGTAACCTCGTCCTGATAGTTGATCTCGTGGACCAGTTGCTCGACCACTTTCGGAAGCGGCTCCTTGTAAACCTTCTGGCGATACTTCGTGATCAGGTCGCGAAAACCGCGTACCGCACGGGCAGCGGCCGGAGCCATGCGAACCGAGCCGTCCTCGGCGTTGAGCACCTCCCAGATCGACGACTTCTGTGCGTTCGACGCCTCGATAAACCGCTGCACGGTCGTCTGGCCGATGCCTCGATGGGGCGTGTTGATGATCCGCAAAAGCGAAATCTCGTCGCGCGGGTTGGCCAAAATTTTCAAATACGCCAGGATATCCCGGGTCTCCTTCCGATCGTAAAACGACTGGCCGCCGACCAGCACATACGGGATGTTGTACCGGCGGAACTGCTCCTCGAACAGTCGCGGCTGATCGTTCGTCCGGAACAGGACCGCGAAATCGCTAAAGTGTGCCTGGCGTGCTTTGACCGCGGTCTCGATCTCTTGGGCGACGAACTGGGCCTCGGCCTCTTCGTTTTTCAGTTGACAGATACGCGGCTTCTCGCCATCGAACGTCGCGATCAGTTCCTTATCGTGGCGTTTACTGTTGAACTTGATCAGCCGGTTCGACCAATGGATGATCTCGTTGGTACTTCGATAATTGGTCACGAGCCGAACGACCTTCGCCTCGGGCCAATCTTTTTGAAACCGCAAAATATGCGTCACCTCCGCCCCGCGCCAACCATAGATCGATTGATCGTCGTCGCCGACCACGCACAGGTTACGATGCCCGGCCGCCAGTGCCTTGACGATTTTGTACTGGCTCCCGTTCGTGTCCTGATACTCGTCAACCATCAGGTAATCAAACCGACCGGCCTCCTCCTCTCGCACGTCGGGAAACTCGTCGAACAGTTGGCCAACCAGTCGAAGCAGGTCGTCGAAGTCGACCGCCCCGGACGTCTTGAGCGCCTCCTGATAGCGTCGATAAGCGGCCGCGCCAAGGTGCTCCTTATCGCTTTGCGCACGATTGGCCGCCTCGGCCGGCGAGAGATCCCGCATCTTCCAGCGGCTGATCATCCCGATCAAATCGCCCGGCTTGAGCGACGACTCGGGCAGATTGACCTCTCGCAGCGCGTTACGGGCAAGGCTCTCCTGATCGCCCCGGTCATAGATCGCGAACTGTCGCGGATAGCCAAGATGATGGATCTGGCGGCGCAGAATGCGGACGCAGAGCGAATGGAACGTCGAGATCTCCGGCTTCGGCTGGCCCTTTTTCCGACGCCGCTTCCCGAGCAGCTCGGCCGCACGCTCTTGCATCTCCCGGGCCGCCTTGTTCGTGAACGTGACGGCCAAAATACGCTCCGGCGGGACACCGTGCTTAATGAGATTCACCAAGCGATACATGACGACCCGAGTCTTACCCGTCCCGGCACCGGCCAGCACGAGCATCGGCCCGGAGAGCGTCTCGACCGCTTCGCGTTGTGCGTCATTGAGCGACATCGATTATCGTTCGTCTTCGGCGAGGATCCACGGCATCAGCGTTGGGGTGCTTTCGATAATTTCGTCGT
>JASFHG010000282.1:0-5483 GCA_050123355.1 Planctomycetia bacterium | reverse complement strand
TTTAACGACAACAAAAACTTCTTCCAAAACGTGTCGAATTCCATTCGACCGCTAAACTTTTTTATCACAAAATATCGAGACCGGCCGCGTAGCCGCCGGTCAGTTTATTGTTTTATGCCTCCAAAAGTAAAAAGCTTCCCACCGATTGAAACCCCCGAGTCGCGGATCTTGATTCTCGGCACGATGCCGGGCGTCGAGTCGCTCCGACAGCAGCAGTACTATGCCTTCAAGCAGAATGCGTTCTGGCCGATCATGGGCGAGATCTGGGGGTTCGATCCGGCGATTCCCTATGACCGACGGTGCGAGGCGCTTCGGGCCGCCGGGGTGGCACTGTGGGACGTTCTGAAAAGCTGCCGGCGCGAGGGGAGCCTCGACAGCCGGATCGAGGACGAGAGCGTGAACGATTTTCCCGCGTTTTTCGCGGCCCACCCACGGATCGAGCGGATTTTCTTCAATGGAGGCCCTGCCGAACAGCTCTTCCGGCGTCATGCCCGCCCGACGCTCCCGCCCGCGATTCTCTCGATCGAAACGGTCCGCCTCCCGTCGACGTCACCGGCGAACGCGTCGTGGAGTTTTTCGCGTAAACTGGCCGCATGGCAGGCGATTCGTTAAAAAACCGAACCCTTTTCTTGGATATTGCCCCTTACTTCCAGTGCTTGGCGTGTTATATTTCTATCTACCCATAAAATGACTGCGAGAGTGGCGGAATTGGCAGACGCGCTAGATTTAGGATCTAGTGGGCAACGCTCGTGGGGGTTCGAGTCCCCCCTCTCGCACTTCTTTCCTGTTTGGTCAAAAGGTTTAGCCGCCGAACGTCGTTCGGCGCGTTCGGGCCGCTTATAGTGCCGGCAAGATGAATTGAACTAACGTGCAAGTAGCGCAAAATCGCTTGCTTGTAGTGAAACGCCCAATATATGGGAAGGATTTGCACTACCGGTAATTACAAATTAATGCGAGCACGGTTCATTTTATCTCGCCATGGCTATAAAAAACACGTCGGACGGTGTCCGACGGCTAAACAGGGTATTGTGAAGTGGACTTTCTTATGACTCCATCTGATTCCGACCAAGGCCGAGTTGCCGGTATCGATTATGGGACGGTCCGGATCGGGATCGCGATCAGTGACCCGGGCCGGACGATTGCCGGTCCCTATGAAAACTACACCCGGCGTGGGCCGAAGCTCGACGCGGCCCGATTCGTGCGGCTGGTCGAGGAGGAGGATATCAGCCTTTTCGTCGTGGGGCTCCCGGTTCATCTTGACGGTGGCGAGAGCAAAAAGTCGGCCGAGGCTCGCGAGTTTGGGGCCTGGCTGACCGAGACGACCGGCATCGGGGTCGAGTTTTTCGACGAGCGTTTTACCAGCGTCGAGGCCGAGAATCTCATGCTCGATGCGAAGATGCATGGTGCCCGCATGACCCGGAAGCGTCGCAAAGAGCGACTCGACATGATCGCTGCCCAGCTCATGCTTTCTGCCTATCTTGACTCTTCTGCCCATTCCCGCGGTGCCGATCCAGGTGCAATAGATGAATAGGTAATAGAGGACAGAGGACAGATGACAGAGGGGGTGAACCGCAGAATATCGAATATCCAATTTCGAATGTCGAAGTGAGGTACTACCGTACCAAGGTAAAATCTATATTGGAGCGGAAGCTCCTCCCTTCGACATTCGAAATTCCTTGTTCGATATTCGACATTCATCCCTTCTAATCCCTATTTACACACTTGACCAAAGTTGCTAGACTCCCGCCCCTTCTATTGTGGGACTTAAGGAGTCAGCGATGAATTTTGCAAAACGATATAACACGATATTTCTGGTTGCTTGCTTGGGCATGATCGTCATGGTGGCGACCGCTGCCGGCGAGCCGCTCGTACAGGCGATGCCTGCCTCGGAGGTCTGGATCCCCGAGGGCGCGTTTCAGCCGAACCCGTTACCGCAGCGAGAGCCGGGCAGTGTGCGGCTGGTCGATTACGAAGAAGCGGCCGCGCCGAGCGAAGTCAATCCGGCTCCCGATCCGAGCGAGTCGACTGTCGCGGATGCCGATGCCGATTACGAATACGATCCCAGCCTGATCGTTCCGCTGGACGAGGTAGGTCCGGAGTTGACGACGTCGCAATATGGTGGACAACAGTACAGTACTATGATGTCCGTCACGCCAGAGACGGTTGTTCCTGGCACCATGGTACCTGGCTCATTTCGGGTCTTGCAGACGTCCGATCCGCTGCTCTTTGCGACGGACCAGTCGTGGCGTTGGCAGATTCTTCCGTCAGGCCTGCTCTGGCATTCCTACTTGGCCGGTCCTCGCGAGCCGCGGATCAGCTCGACCTTTTTCCGTATCCGGAAGGACCAGGACTATTGGGACGCGACGGTCGGCGGTCGAGCGGCACTCTTGCGACTTGGAAACAACGATTCGGACTCGCCCGAGGGTATCGAAGTTCAGGTGGAAGGGGCCGCCTTCCCGCGGTTGACGCTCGATTACGCGCGAGACTTGGTCGCTTCGGACTATCGGTTTGGTTTCCCGCTCGTGTATCGACGTGGGGCGTTGGAAGCGAAGTTCGCCTACTACCATATCAGTGCCCACTTGGCGGACGAATATATCATGACCCATCCCGGCGCGCTTGCCGAACGGATCAACTATTCTCGCGACGCCCTGACGCTGGCGGTCGGCTTCTATCCGTGGCGCGATCTGCGGCTCTACAGTGAGGTGGGCTATGCCGTTTGGTGTGACGGCGGTTCGCGCCCGTGGGAGTTCCAGTTCGGTGTCGATTATAGCCCTGCCCGCCCGACGAGCATTTGGGGCGCACCGTTCATGGCCGTCAATGGCCACCTCCATCAAGAGTTGAACTACGGCGGCGGACTTACCGCCCAGGCTGGCGTCCAGTGGCGTGGCCAGAGCGGTCGCCTCCTCCGGATGGGCTTCCAGTACTTCAACGGCATGAGCGAGCAGTACCAATTCTATCGCCAGTTCGAGCAACAGCTTGGCGGCGGGGTCTGGTACGATTTTTAGAACTAAGAATCCACTGAAAAAAGGGACATTCAACTTTTTGCTTGCAAAGGTTGAATGCCCCTTTTTTCTTTCTGGATAAAAATGGACGCCATGTTCGGAAGGGGGGAACGTGCTGGGCAAGATGGAAAAGCACGGCTGCTACGCAACAGCCATGGCGTCCAAGGGTCAAGCTTTTACTTTGGGTTATCCTCTTTTTTGCTTCAATTAGACTATCTAGATAGTCATTCTATTGAAATGAAGAGGCCAAGTCAATGGTTTGGGCGAAATTTTTCAAAATATATCGTTTTTTGGTTAAATCAGAAACGATTTCTTGGGAAAGATTCTATGGGAATCTTGTGGTAAGATGTGAGTTTAGACTAATTTGGTAGTCAGTGTATGGCGATTAGATCAAACGCCTATTCCGGAAGCGGGATCGATTCCAACTTGAAGGGAACCAACCGAGGCTTGCCGAACTGCTCGGTGATGGTACAGGTCAGCGACTGGATCGTGACGCCTCCGGGTAAGGGGTCGAAGTGGAAGTGGAACATGAGCATGGGCCTGTCTGAGCGTTTTAGTGCGCACGCATAGGCCGGCATGCTTGACCAGGTTCCTGTGGACGTTCGCAGGCTGCCATCGCCCACGGAAATGGTTGGTCCTTTAGTGCCGTCTTCAGAATGAGGGTTGTAGCCGACCGTGTGAGTTTGTCCTTGGCTATCCTGTAAGACCAGGTTGGCGATACAGATTTTTTTAGACAGTTCCTTTTGATACTCTGACAAATTTTGGTTCCATTTGGGGTCGGGGGACCAGGGCATCGCGAGCAGTACGTTGATTCCGTCCGAGGCGTAATCGATATCCGTGATGATTATCGAGTTTTGTCCGGAACGGGAAGTGTACGTTTTTACCGGCGGTTTTGGACGTGTTTCCGGATTTATTGAGTGCGGCGAGATTTTTGTCAGTTTGGCGATGTCGCTTTGGTCAAAGACCATCTGATGGACGTTTCCTTCAATGACCAACAGCGATCCTTCGATCGAGGCGAGCTGTTTGGATTTAAGGACTTCCGGCGGCAAGCGAAGGTGGAGTGCCGCGTGGCCGGCTCCTTCGGGATAATCGACGTTTCGCATATGCAGCCGAAGGAAACCTTTTTGCTCGGGAGATTCATATACCTTACCTTGAGCGTCTGAGGCACGTACGGACCCAATCGCGTTGCAGATCCATTGTTTCTTTTCGTTTTTGGTGTTTTTGATTTGCAGGTCGAGAATTGTGTTCGGTTGGAAGTACTCTGCACCCAGCTCGGACTGTCCGTCTGTGAACGTCACGGGGAGGCCGCTCGGGACCGAGGCGAAGTGGAACCCGTCGCCCGTATGGATTCGAAGTCGGTTGGCCGAGACGAGGAAGGGGCCGACGGCGGTCTCTACGTCGATGGTTCGTTCGATGTAGTTATTGTCGGACCCCTTCTCGTCTTGCGGCACTGCTGCAGGGTTGCTTCTAGGTGGTGTTGACGAAGCCGAGAGAATCGCATCGTTGGCGGCGACCAGACGCCACGGTAATAATCCGATTGCGGCGACTATGGCGATCGTCCAAGAGAACGCCAGTATGCGGCGTGTTCTCGTGCCGGAGGTTTTCAGGGCGAGGATCCTTCTTTTCAGGAGCAGTGAGAACGACTCGGTGATGCCGACCGCGGCGACCGGTAGCTCGACTCGCCGGAATTGTTTTGCCAAATCGAGCAGCAGATGCCCGTAGGCCGAGGCCGAGACGTCCGATTGTTGCATGACCAGTTCGTCGCAGGCCATCTCTTCTTCGAGCCAGCTTTCGCGAAGGGCCAACCAGACGAAGGGGTGGAAAAAGAAGAGGGTTGAAGCGACCGTGGAGAGCCAGTTTCCGAGCAAGTCCCACCGGCGGATATGGGCCATCTCGTGCGTGAGGACCAAGCGGAGCTCGTCGAGTGATGTATCGGAGACCATCGAGGATGGTAAAATAATCGAGGTTCGCACCGCACCGAAAACAACCGGACTCGAGCAGGCGTCAGACTGGAAGAGGACCGGTGGTTGAAAGAGGCCCATCTGGTTGGCAAGCTGTTCGTTGAGCGTGAGGATACCATGATCTTTGACCAATTGCCATTGATGCCGATTACGGCGAGCGTTTCGGATGTGTATCGTAAGTAGCCCCAAAAAGCCGACGACCATAATCCCCCAAAGAGCGCACAGAATCGCCCGGCTCCAGGGGATGTGTACGGAGGTTTCGGGAGTCGAAACGATCGGCGGGGCGATGGCGTGGGCGGAGGCGGCTACCTCGTCGGGCGCTATCGCAAGACCCGAGTTGGAGGCGGACGAATCCGACTCGGGAGCGGCCTTTTGTGTCGTGGTTGCGGGAGGAGTGTCGGCCGAAACTACCTGGGCAACAGGATCATTGGAGGACCATGAGGAAGGGAGGAGCGGCAGATCGAACGTGGAGAAGGGGAGCAGGGCCAAGACCATCTTCAGCAACGCGAGCCGCCACAGC
>JASFHG010000281.1:0-5488 GCA_050123355.1 Planctomycetia bacterium | reverse complement strand
AATGATCCGATACGTGACCCACGTACTGCCATCGGCTTTATTCGACGTAAAGTAATCCGGCACGTTGAATTTGCTACCGTACACGAATCGACTCACCACGTTGCCGCTGCCATCGAGTTCAGCAATCGGATTGAGCGCGTCTTTGTAAAGCAGTCCCATCTCCAGGACTCCATCCACCATTTTGCCGATCCGCCGATTCTCTCCGTCGATGATGTAATCAATCGCCGTTCCATTCGGCAGGTCCACCGACCGCAGATTACCGAGCACATCGTAGTCGTACGCGGTGACGTCTCCGTTCAGGGTTTTTGTTTTGAGTTCACCGTTGTCGGAGTACGTAAACTTCGTATATCCATCAGAAGCATTCCCGTAGCTCTCCATCCGATCCTGCGCATCAAAGCTGCCGTTGTTCACCACCGCGCTGCCGCTGCGGTAGTCCTGATGACTCAGTCGATTTCCATTGGTGTCGTAGCTGTACTCCGTGACCGGAGCATCGCCGCCGTTCACGTATACGGCGGTTAGTCTTCCGGCGAGGTCGTATTCGTATGAATACTGGGTTGTGGCGCCGGAAACGGTCTCGGTCTTTGATGTGATGCGGCCGAGGGCGTCTCTCTCATACGCGCTTTCGAAGATGATGTCGTCTTCTTGTTTGTGGGTCTCCGTGACGGTCTCTCCGAAACGGTTGTACGCGGTTTCGGATGTAACGCTTCCGATCTCCGTTGCTATCGTTCGACCAGTCTCGTCATCGCGGAAGAGCGCCAAGTCACCGGCCACTTCGAGCAGACCGTCGTCGTCATAGATGAAATCTACTTCGTGGCTCTCATCAACCGTTCTCTTGGTGACCCTGAAGTTATCATCATGGGTTTGAGCGATTTCGCCTTTGATCGCTCCGGTGTAGGTGATGTGGGTCACCAGGGCGCCGTCGTATTCATTCGTGAGGGTGATATTATCCGGCGATGTTACCGAATGTTCGTGTCCGGTGTTCGGATCGTGGGTGTAGGTTATCGTCTCATCACCGAGGTGAATCGCCGCCACCCTGCCGGCGGTATCGTACACGTATTCCACGGTCTGTCCGTCCGGGCGGATGATCTGCATGGGCTGTCGGTCGAGATTGTAGGTGTATCTTGTTTCGGGAGAAGAGATGTCTTCAGTCTCAGGCGGGGTGTACGCTGCCATCAGATCCACTTCGGTATGCTCGAAAATGTGGGTGGGTTTTCCAGGAGGTGTCATCTCGATCAAATTACCGTTGGCGTCGTAGACATACCCTATCTCACGGCCGTCCGGCAGCGTCTGCACTATCGGCTTGCCTGCGGCATCATTGATATACAGGGTCTCTCGTCCGAGAGAATCCACGGTTTTTTCTAAGAATCCGTTCTGGTCGTATTCGTATCGCATCACACGGGCGTTCTCTTCTGTTCCTTGGGTAGTGGTCTCGATGCGTCCGTACCCATCGTACGCGATTGTCACCGGATAGTCATCTCCCATTTGGGTTTCGATGAGGCGCCCCAATTCATCGATGGTCTCGGTTGCGGTTCGCCCCATCGGGGTTGTGGTGGTCCAGGTCATCTCGTCCGCATCAAAGACGTGAGTGGTGGTTCGACCGTTGACCGTCTTGGTCTCCGTTATCCGGTCGATGTCGAAATAGTCTTCTCTTGTTGACGGACTCACCGTACGTCCTGTTGCGGTCTCTTTCTTCAAACCGCCGGGGGTGGCTGTTTCTACTGTCACGAGCGGTGCGTTCATGCCGAAGATGGGATCACTCTCCACACGGGTTTCGATTCGGGTGCCGTCCGGTTGGAATGCCGTGACCGAGGTGTCGGCGTTGGTGACGCTTTCGACTTTCAATCCATTCGGCAACGTGATCTCACGCACCAGTGCGTTTTCGTTATCGATGTGGCGATGGAATATTGTCTCTACTCCCTCGGCCGAGGAGAAAGTGACATTTTCGTCCGCTTTTGTCAGCGTCTTGCTTCGATTTGCTTTGTTCTCCACCGGGTCGGTGTCTGAAATCAGCCGCCCCATGTCATCGTATGCAAAACGAGAGGTGTGTCCTTTGCGGTCTTCGAAGGCGGTAACCAATCCGCCGGTGTTGTATTGCAGCTTGTCAGAAGTGCCGTCCGGATATCGTATTTCGGTTGCATGGTTGTCGGTCACGGTCAACCGTGTCGCTTGGCCGAAAGGAGAGATGACGGCAGAGGGCGAACCGTCCCCCCCTCTCTTTATTTGGGTGGTGTGGTCGTCCTCTTCGATGCCGGTGAGCACCCCTTGGGCATTGTAATGAAAAGTTCTGAGCGCGCTGCCGGTCAGCGGATGCAGGGTCTCGAGGTGCTTGCCCTGGTAGTCGAACCGATATACCTCGCCGCCGTCCGGGGACGGAATGAGGTGGTCGGAAGGCGAAATGCCCGGCATGGGGCTCGTCACCTTTCGCACGCGTCGGCCCGAGCCGTCTGAGAAAAAGAGCTCACCTTCCGGGTTCACGGCGATGTCCCGAATAAGACCGAGGTAGGACTCCTCGGCCGGATTGTCATCGCCGCCGCGATCCCGGTACCCCTCGCCACAGGATGATTTGTCTCCGCAGCCTGCATGGTGTTTCAATAGTCCATCGGTGTCGAGGTAGTCGATGCGGCCGTCGAGGTCGGCAAGGAAGAGCCTGCCGTCCTCGGCCGCAGCGATGCTCTGGAGATTGGGAAGAAAGGTGCGCAGTGGGTCACCGAAGACGCCCTTCTCTTCACCCCCGGCGATGAGGCGGATTCTCCCGCTTGTCTCCATTTTGAAAACGCGGCTTACATAGGTCACCTCACCATCGATTTCCGTCACATACCGCGACGCCAGATAGAGCCCGCCGTCCGGGGACGGGGTGATGTCCTGAAGGGAGCCCAGGTTGGCCTCCAAAGGAGATACGCCGGCCACGGTCGGTACGGTTCCGCCGCCGCCGGCCACGTGCCGCAGCATCCCGTCCGCGCTCAGGTATCGCAGCAGGGTGCGTTCTTGGATGTAGAGTCCGCCGCCGGCGCCCAAGGTGATAGCGCGGTTGGAATCGAGCTTGGCTTCCAGGGCCGGAACCCCTTCCACCGTGGGCGCGTTCTTGTCGCCGCCGGCCACGGTGTGAATTATCCCGTCCGGAGTGATCCGGCGAATTACCTCTGCATATTCATCTGAAATATAGATGGTGCCGTCGGTATCCTCCACGATACCGGAGATGGTTTGAAAGCTCGCGTCAATTGCGGGACCGCCGTCGCCGAGGCTCTTGCCTTGGCCGGCGCCGGCTACATGCTGCTCGGTGCCGTCCTGGAAGAGCCGCACCACCCTGTCCTTGTCGATGTCACCGAAGAGGACCGAGCCGCCAAGGCCGTTGGCCACGGGATGCGGCAAGGCTTTCAGGCCGAAGTTGCGAACGGTCTTGACCGTATGGCCGTGGTTTCCACGCATTCCCGGAGTCCGTTCGCCGGTGCCGAAGTGCAGCATCTTGGATACCGGGTCGTATCGATGATGCACGTCGATGCTGAGACCTCCGAGCTCCGCCACCGGCAGTCGCGTCTGACCGAGGTAGTGCACGGTCTTTCGCCACAACGTTTTCTCCTCGGGCATCACCTCCCCGGTCATCACGCCCTCGCCGGCCGGGTTGCCGTAGGCCACGCTCTTCTGAGCGAAGCCGTCGTACACATACCCCACACGCACCTCCGCAGGCACCGCGCCTTGGGGGCGCCTCCCCTCCGCATCCCTACCGTTCCAAACAAACGTGTGGGTCTGGTTGGACGCCGGTGGAAAAGATTCCCGCGCCGCCGCTACTCCGGCGACATCTATCTCCAGGTCGATGCGTTTCAAGCTCTCTGGGAGTGTGTCCCCGCCAAGCGGGATGGTGAGCACATCTCCGCTTTTCCGCCCCTCCACACGGTCGCTCATGTAGACCAGGTGATATGGGGTCCCCACTACGGGAAACCGCTCCTCCAAGGTTTGGGTCTCCCTGTGGATGACGGGAGCCGGCGTCTTGCAGCAGCTCTCGGCTGGATTCTCTGTAAGGGGCGAGAGCGTCGGCGGCACCGCGTCCTCCGGAAGGGTAAACGACCAGCTCGCGTGCCAGTCCGAGAAGTGGCTCATGGTCACCCGCAGGTAGCTCTGACCTGCCGCAAAGGTCAGAGCCATCTGGGCTCGCTCCCACTCCGCTATACCGTACGCCCCCAATGTTTCGTCGCTCTCTGCAGTGCCCTCACCATCGAGGTCGATCCCTCCCGATTCCAATATCGATATCACACGGCCGGTCTCTGATGGCACCCAATTCCCCTTTTGCCGATCCAAGTACCCCACCGGAACAGCTGCGCCCACCGGCAACCCGAGATAGTTGTCTACATAAAACGACACCGGTCGGTCGAACCGGACGGATACCGCGCCCATCGCCTCGGCCTCATCGAAGTTGAGGGCCACCGCATACCCTGTATTCGACGTGGCCGGTGTCGTTCCGGGGACTGATTTGGCTTTGTGAACCCCCACCGTGTACTCGGTCATTCGCAGATGTCCGCGTGTCAGCGGCTTCTCGGTCCCGTCTTTCATCACCGCGACGCCTGACGTCTCGGGCGGAAAGAGGGCCACTGCCCGCCGCTCCCCGGCGCTGTCCGATACGGTCTCCCCCGTTGCGGCCTGGGCGCCGTCGCCGCTGCCGTCGAGGAGCATATCTGTCGCTGTCTCTGACGCGGCTATCATCACGACTTCGGGCAACAACGCGTAGTCTTGCACCCGGGGACGGATGCTCCGTTGCACCGGCAGATACCCCGCTCCTTCATAGCTCACCGTGAGCTTGTCTCCACCGCTCACCGCCATGGCGAACGCGCCCTCCTCGTCGGTGAAGGTGTGGCCAAACTCTCCCTTCCCCAACACGGAGATCTTCACCCCTTCAATCGCCGCGCCCGCTTGGTCCGTCACCTCTCCGCGCAGAACCGACACGCGGCGCACCGTGACGGCGTCCGGCGATGCCTCTTTTTGTCGCGGGTGGGCGCCGGTGTAGAGATAGCGTGATGCATCGTACAGCAATGTCACCGCGCCGCGGGAGAGCGCACGCGGATCCACTGGATCGTAAGCGGTCTCTGCTTCTTCGGTATCCGACACTTCCGTATCCACATCGCTGCCCCGAACTTCACTGTCGTCCTCTTCCTCATCTGTCACGGGTTCGGTATCATCCGGGGAAGCGGCCTCTTCCTGCCACTCGGAATCCACCTCGGTCTCCCACGTGACGATATTCCCGGTGTCGTCTTCTGCGTTCGATTTTCCCGCTTCGGCATCTACCTCGATACGGCAGCCGCTCTGCACCAAGACAATGCCGCCAATTATAGTGAAAAACAGCGGAGGGCGATTACAATATGACATCTCTTCTCCTTGAGAATTAGTTTCACACCCGCTCCTTTCGGTTTCTCGTCTGGAAAAGTTTCCAACTTGAACCGCTTTTTTTTTCTTTTTTTTCCGGACCTACCGGGGACACCCGTTTCTTGGCAGGACTAGG
>JASFHG010000280.1:0-5515 GCA_050123355.1 Planctomycetia bacterium | reverse complement strand
GGAGCCATCTACAATAGAAGCACCGTAGTCATTACCAACTGTACGATTGCGGATAACTCGACAGATTATGGCGGGGGAGTCTACAATACCGAAGGCACAACGACGCTGAACAACACCATCGTCAGCGGAAATACGGCCGAAGGCGGACCGGATCTGTTTGTCGACACCGGCGAGCTCCTCGGTGCTTACAACCTGATCGGCGATGGTTCCGACCAAACCAGTTTGACGGATGGCACGGATGGCAATCAGGTCGGTTTGGCCGGATCACCCCTCGATCCGTGGTTTATCGATCCCGCGGCGGGCAATTATCAATTACAGGTAGGGGCACTCGCGGTCGATCAAGGCAGCAACACGATTGCCGTCGACGCCAATGACGATCCCTTAACCGTCGACCTTCTCGGTGAAACCCGTATTCAAAATGAGATTGTCAACATCGGTGCCTATGAAACGTACTATGCGGACAACCGTGTCGGGCCGGTTCTTTATGTGGATCTCGACGCCACCGGTGGGAGTTCGAGCTGGGAAAACGCCTACACCAATCTCCAAGCCGCGTTGAATCAGGCTTATATGCTTAACAATGACGCCTATCCACTGAACGACGTCTCACAAATTTGGATCGCCGAAGGGACCTACTACCCGACGGCCGAACTCGAACCGGGCGAAGCACGCTCGGCCAGCTTCAGTCTGTTGGACAGCGTCTCGCTCTACGGCGGTTTCGTCGGCACCGAAACGACGCTCGGAGAACGCACCCTGTCGACCGAGCACGCCACGATCCTTTCCGGTGACCTCGGCACGATCGACGACATGGCGGACAACGCCTACTCGGTGGTCTATGCGAATGATGTCACCGGCACCACGATCGATGGGCTCACGATCACCAAGGGATATGCGGTTGCTGCCGGCGAGGATTCTCCTTTTTGGAATAATGGCGCAGGACTGTGGATCTATGAAAGTGAAGTCTCCGTACTCAACTCCACCTTCACCCAAAATGAAGCACAGGCAAGTGGCGGCGGAATTTATGCCGAACTTGGCAACGTGACCATCACGGGCTGTACCTTTTACCAAAACACGGCTGGAGAACGGGGTGGCGGAGTTTATAGCTTTTACAATTCAACACAAGTCGACGATTCCGCGTTCGAAGAAAACTTTGCCCAAAGTGGCGGTGGAATCTTTGAGAACGGTAATAATAGCAGCTCTACAAGTATCGCAAACTCCACCTTCACGAAAAACTTCGGAACCAGTGGCGGTGGCGGAATTTTCAGTTGGGACGGTCAAGAGATAACCATTACCGGCAGCACCTTTGACCACAACTTCGCGGTTTATTACGGAGGAGGACTCTTCGTCGGAAAATCAAACACGATCGATTCGTGCACCTTTATCAATAACGTGGCGTCCTACGGTGCCGGGCTAAAAACCTCAGCCGGCATCGCAACCTACACGAACAGCCTCTTTGCGAACAACACGGCATTCAACTTTGACTCCACGGATCTCGAAGGGGTCTTTGATAGAACCCCGCCCGTCATCGATACGTACCCGACCGATCTCAATTACGGTGGGGCTATCTACAATAGAAGTGCGTTGACCATTGCCAACTGCACGATTGCGGACAACTCGGCAGTAGATAATGGCGGAGGAGTCTACAACCCCGAACACACGGCAACGCTAAACAACACCATCGTTAGCGGGAACACGGCTGCAAACGGACCGGACCTGTTTGTCGATACCGGCCAGTTCCTCGGTGCGTACAACTTGATCAGCGACGGCTCCGATCAAAGCGATCTGGTCGACGGCGTGGACGGTAACACGGTCGGCGCGGCCGGAGCACCGATCGATCCCGTGTTCGTGAATCCGGCGACCGGTGACTATCGGCCACAGATCGGATCGCCGGCCATCGATCAGGGGGACGACTCGCTGGCGGTCGACGCCAATGACGCCCCCTTGCTACTCGATCTCGCGGGAGTGACTCGTATCCAAGGCGACGCGGTCGACATCGGCGCCTATGAAACCGGTTATACCGACACCCTTCTTGGTCCGATCCTTTACGTGGACGTCGACACTGTCGGAAATTGGGAAAATGCCTATACGGATCTTCAGGCTGCCTTGGATCAGGCCGCGTGGCTCAATGGCGATGCGATTCCGGAGAATGATGTCGAGCAGATTTGGGTGGCCGAGGGGACGTATTATCCGACGTCGGAGCTCGATCCGGTCGATGCGCGGTTTGCCAGCTTCCGACTCGCCGACGGGGTTGAAGTCCATGGCGGGTTCCTCGGGACGGAAACGGAGCTTAGTGAGCGGGTGCTCTCGGACGAGCATGCGACGATCCTCAGCGGCGACCTCGGCGTGCTCGACGACGTGTCGGACAATGCCTATACGGTTGTCTACTGTGGGACCGGGGTGACGACCACGCTTGACGGCCTGACGATTACCGGCGGATACTCGCCGGGCGTGTTCAGCGGGGATAGTGAATACAGTCTCTTATCCGAAGTCGGAGCCGGGGTCTACTCGGGCGGGGATCTGACGATCATCAACTCGACCGTCCGCGACAACAAAGCGACCGGTGGCGGCGGGATCTACAACGATACCGGCACGCTGACGATCGGCGACTCCACGATCAAAGGCAACAAGGCGACCAGCACCGGCGATATCGAACAAGGCTTGCCCAACGGCGGCGGCATCCACAACGCAACCGGCGGCACGCTGAATATGCTGCGAACGACCGTCACGGAAAACTACTCGTACCTCAACGGGGCCGGCGTGTTCAGCGTCGGGACGGCCAATATCGCCGAGTCACGGATCCATAACAACGAGACGATGGTCGCAGGTGGTGGAGTTGTGAACAGTAGTGGCCAAATGTTCATAGTTAACTCGACGGTCTCCCAAAACCTCGCAACCTATTGCGGCGGGATACTTCACGAAGGCGGCACGATCCACTTGCTGAACTCGACCATCGCCGACAACATCGCCTACAACGCCGGCGGCATGCTCTGCGCCTCGGGAACGATCAATATCACGAACTCGACGATCACCCATAACGTGGCCAACAGCCAAGGGGGCGGGATCTTCTACGGCGTCGGCGACCTGACCCTGAACAACTCGATCATCGCCCTGAACGAAGCGCCCAGCGAGCCCGATTTCTTACAACATGCCCAAATCGGCGCGGTCTCGGCCTCGAACAACCTGCTCGGCAACGGCGACAGCCAAACGATCCTCGTCGATGGCGTCGACGGCAACCAGGTCGGGACCTACGAATCGCCGATCGATCCGATGTTCACGGATTGGACCGTCGACGAAGACGGGATGGGTGCGTACTACCTCATGGACGGCTCGCCGGCCCATAATGCGGGCAACAATGCCTTGGCGGTCACCATCGGCGGCAGCCCGCTGACCACCGATCAGGTCGGCAACACGCGAATCCAAGGTGGCCTGGTCGACATCGGAGCCATCGAAAGCTCGATCGCCTCGACACCGGGCGTCACGTACGTCGTCACCAGCTTCAACAGTACCATCGCCCACGACGGCGAACTGACCTTCCTCGAAGCCTATCTCGCGGCGACCCAAAACCGGTCCTACGGCGACGCCCCGGCCGGCTCGTGGGACCAGCACGACACGATCCAATTCGACCGGGCACTGGAATCCTTCGTCCTTCGGGACGAACCACTCCAACTCTTCGGCTCGCTGATCCTCGAAGGCTTCGGCGACGACCAAACCATCTTCGCCGGCAGCTCGAGCCGATTGATCGATATCCAAAACACCGACGCCAAGATCGTTCTTCGCGGCCTGACGTTGACCGGCGGCTATAACTTGACCGACATCGACAGCGGCTACACCATACTGGGCGCAGGCGGCGCTATCTCGAACCGAGGTACGCTTTTGCTCGACGACATGATGATCCTGAATAACACTGCCGAAACCGGCGGTGGGATCTTCAACCTGGGTGAACTGGCCATCGCCAACTCCGAAATCCATGGCAACCACGCGATGGGCTACGACCCCGACAACAACGACGTCAACGGCCGCGGCGGCGGAATCCATAACGTTGGACGACTGAACGTCTCCAACTCGCTGTTCGTCGAAAATTCGGTCGACGGGCTCGGCGGCGGGATCATGAACCAAGGACAAATGATCCTGAACAACGTGACCATGACCAACAACTACACCTTCTCCCAGGAAGGGGCCGGGATCTATACCGAATCGTCGGCCGCCGAACTGTATAACTCGATCGTCGCCAACAACCGCATCTGGGATACGAGCGTTCACTCCGATATCTATAACGATGTGGTCGGCACTTACAACCTGATCGGGGACGGCACGGGCCAATCGCTGTTGGTCGATGGCGCCGACGGGAACATGGTCGGCACGTCCGAAACGCCGATCTTGCCCGAATTTGCCGATCCCGATGGAGGCAACTTCCGACTCGGCTCCGGCTCGCCCGCGATCGACCAGGGGAGTAACGAACTGGCGGTCGACCCAAGCGGAACGACTCTGCAAACCGATCTCGGGGGCCATCCGCGAATCCAAAACGAAACGGTCGACCTCGGTGCCTATGAATATGGAATGTATGATTGGGGGACCGTACGTCTCAACGTGCGAGATCGAACCGACTCGGAAGACCTCTGGTGGACCGACGAATGGAGCGGCTGCTGGGTCGAAATCTGGGCCACCGGAAACGCTTCTTCCGGCATCGGCGGCTTCGATATCGCGATCGCGTACGAAGCGGGCTGCTTCGTGCCGGACATGACCCAAATCGTGCCCGGGCCCGAAGTCGATGGCCAATCGCTGATCACCTTTAACGAGACCCCAGGCGTTTTGCAACTCGCCGGGCCGATGCTCGACAGCAGTGCGGGGCAGGGGAGCGAGGTGCTAATCGCGAAGGTCTATTTCAAGCCGGCCCCGGGTGACTCGACCTTGCCACGCGACACCGACGGCAAATATCTCACGCCGGTCTTCGACGCCGGGTTCTACGTATCGGAAGCCATGATGGCCGAAGGGGAAGGAGTGGCCAACAACTTCGCCACCATCGAAGTAGAAAACCCCGTCAACCTCTGGCCGGTGATGTACGACATGGATGGCGATGCCGTGATCGGGCTGTCCGACGTCTTGACCTGCCTCGGTGCCTATCAGATGGCCGTCGACGAAACGGCCCTGCCGGAAGCTTGGGCCTCCGACTTCGATCGATCCGGCCGAGTCGACCTGGCCGACGTCCTCGACCTGCTCGGCAAGTACCAATGGCAAAAAGGGTCCGGCATCTCGGTCACCTACCCCGACGAGTTTCCGCCCGTCGTGTTGCCACTTCTCATCGAACCGGAACTCACTACCCTGCAAGTGCTGCCCGTCTACCTCGACAGCACTTTCCCGACCGAGTTCCTCGATATCGGCGGCACGACCACGTCGACGGGCGGTTCTTCTTATCCGGGTACCGGCGGCTGTACCGTTTGGCTCTGCTGGGACTCCACAACCGGCTACGAAGCATTGACGGAAGACACCTCGTTCACCAATCCCATGTCGGACGACAGAT
>JASFHG010000279.1:0-5527 GCA_050123355.1 Planctomycetia bacterium | reverse complement strand
CCCCGACGAGGGACCCCAGTCGCACCTGATCCGCCTCGACCATGCCCGAGATGACCGAGCTTTTCTTCATGAACTCCGAGACGTAAAGTAATCCGACCAATACGATTATGGCGACGAAGGCCAGGACGATACGCTTAAACATGGAAGTTGCCTTTGGGATACACAAAAGGGTTCGTGCGGTGAAAACTCAACTCGCTTTTTGGATGATACGGTTTTTCAAACCTCAAAACAAGCAACCGACCGTCGCGAATTTTGGCGGATTATCTCGTTTTACTCGGAAATAAACTTCCCACCGCAAACCGGCCGGAAAAAAGGGCACACTTTCCTACTGTTCGGCACGCGATTCGCACTTATATCAGCGGGGATTGGTGTTTCCCTGCCAAATCGGACAAATGGCCCCCCGGCAGAGGCAAAGAGTTTACGGGTTTTGGCAGTTTTATGAAAAAATGGACTCTGTAACGGTTGTAACGATTACGCAGAGTTCGAGCCGTTACGAACCGACATAAGTTCAAGTCTCACTTGGTAATACGGCTAATACACCGCCCATAAAAAACGTATAGTAATAGGTACGGCAAATCTGTACGAAAATTGAGTGGAACCCGTGAGAGAGCAACTTCTTAAAAAAAGAACCCCCTCTCGCCGCGAGAAACTCTTTATCGCTTTCAGGCGTTTGACGTTACAAGGGCATGCACAGTTCCGTTTTTCCAAACACGAGCGAAAAACGGCGGTAACGTTTAAATTGTATCTGAAAAGCCCATCGCTATTTTTGTGAGAAAACAAGATCACCATGAGCACCGAGCAGTCCCTGAATCCTGAGCTTATCGAACAGACCAAACAGCAGATCCGTTCCTTGGTCAACGAGATCGCTCAGCTATCGAAATCGGACATCGCCCCGAACGAATACTATCCCGCGTTCCTGACCAAAACCGTCTCCGCGCTGGCCGCGATCGGCGGTGTCGTCTGGACGGTCGAAGATCAAGGTCGACTGGCTCTCCAGTATCAGATCAATCTTCAAAAAACCGACCTCCGCGAAAATGAAGAGGCCCAGATCCAACACGGACGGCTGCTCCAAAAGGTGATGACCACCGGCGAACCGGTCCTCGTCCCGCCCCACAGCGGAACCGGCGACGCAGCCGACACCGAAGACCAAGCGTCCAATCCGACCGACTTCCTGCTGCTCCTCGGGCCGATCAAAACCGACTTGGAAGTAGTCGGCGCGATCGAAATTTTCCAGCGGCCCGAAACCGGAATCAATACACAGAAAGGCTATCTCCGCTTCCTCACGCAGATGTGCGATCTGGCGGCCGACTTCATCAAAGGACACCAGCTACGACACTACTCGGATCGTCAGGTAATGTGGACCCAGCTCGAGGATTTCACGCGGATGGTCCACGCGTCCCTCGATCCGCGCCTGACCGCCTTCACGATCGCCAACGAAGGGCGACGCCTGATCGAGTGCGACCGGGTGAGCGTCGCGATCCGACGCGGCAGGAAGTACAAAGTGGAATCGGTCAGTGGCCAAGACACGCTGGAAAAACGCTCGAACACGGTCCGGCTGCTCGGTCGTCTTGCAACGAAAGTGGTCGAAGCGGAAGAACCGATCTGGTACACGGGCGACACGTCGAACATGGCCCCGCAGATCGAAGAAGCGCTGCACGAATACATCGACGAGTCACACTCGAAGACGGTCGCCGTCTTGCCGCTTGGCCGGCCGGCTCCCCCCGAAGAAGAACAAGACCCCGACAAACCGGAAGAGCCCGAACCGCCGATCGGGGCCCTGATCGTCGAGCGTATCGAGGACGCCCGCATCCCCGAGACGATGCGGCAACGGATGGACGTGGTCACGAAACACAGCTCGTTGGCACTGGCCAACTCCTTGGAACATCAAGACCTGTTCCTCATGCCGGTTTGGCGAGCCTTGGGCAAGATGAAGTGGATCGTCCGCGGCCGCACGCTCCCGAAAACCATCGCGATCGCGATCGCCATCATCGCGATCATCGTCATGATGTTCGTCATGCCATGGGACTTCGAACTTCAAGCGGACGGCAAGCTCGAACCGGTCAACCAGAGCGACGTCTTTGCCAGCGTGAGCGGTAAGATCACCGAAGTCAAAGCCAAACACGACCAAGATGTCATAAAGGGCCAAGAGCTCGCCAAGATGCGGAGCACCGAGATCGCGATGCAGATCCGCGAGCTGGAAGGGGACATTGAATCAGCCAAAAAGAGCATCCAGAACAAACAGTGGCTCCTGTCGGAACACGACGGCAACGCCCAAGAGCGAAACCAACTGATCGGCGAAATCCACGCTCTCGAAGAAAAGTTCAACAGCCTTCAAAGCCAATTGAAATTGGCCAAGGAAAAAGATCAAGAGCTCGTTATTCTCAGCCCGCGCAAAGGCAAGATTCTGACCTGGGAGCCCGAAAAGACGCTCAGAAACCGGCCGGTCGAGCGAGGGCAAGTTCTCATGGAGGTCGCCGACACGGAAGGGCCCTGGCAGATCGAGTTGACGATGCCGGAAGACCGGATGGGCTACATCGCCAAGGCCCAAAAGGAATTCGACACGAAACATCTAAAGGTCACCTTCATCCTCGCCAGCGAACCGGGCAAGGAATACGAAGGAACTATCAAAGAGATCAACTACAACGCGGAAATTCGCGGCCAGGAGGGCAATACGGTCCTCGTGAAGGTCGACATCGAAGGGTCGGTCGACAAGGAACGATTCCCCGGCTTGCGTCCCGGTACGGAAGTGAAGGCGAAAGTTTATTGCGGCCGCAAACCGGTCGGCTTCGTCCTCTTCCACGACCTCTGGGCGTTCATCGAGTCGAAAATTTTGTTCCGATTTTAATACAACCGCTTTCAATAGAGCCACATCACTAAACAATCAACGGAGAAAAGTCTCATGTATATCCCTCGCATCGGAATCATCGCGATCCTGCTGTTGGCAACCGCCTGTGCATCCCTTTCCGCCGAAACCATCCCGATAGAACGATGCTATATCGAACTGATCGAGGAAGCGGACATCGCCGCGCAAGAATCGGGTATTTTGATCGACCTCAAAGTGACCGACGGGCAAACTGTAAATGCAGGCGACATACTGGCAAAAGTCGACTCCGAACTGGCGATCCTCCAGCGGAATGTCGCCCAAGCCGAACTGAACGTCGCCCAAAAAGAATCAAAAAACTACATCTCCGTGGAATATGCAAAAGCGACGGCCGAGATGGCGAGACGTGAAGTTCAACGAATCAGGGAAGCCAACGCAAGAATGCCCGGCGCCGTTGCCCAAACGGATGTCGACAAGGCAGATCTTGCCCTGACAGAAGCAGATACCTACATCAAAAAAGCTGGATTCGACTTGGAAATCAAGCAGGAAGAAGTCAAGGTCAAGATGGCAAGCCTCAAGGCGGCCGAAGAGCATATCAAACGTCGCGAGGTCCGTGCTCCCTGGCCTCCTTCATGGAAAGGTGTCGTTCAGCGGATCATTCGCCACCGAGGTGACTGGGTCGAGCCGGGCACCCCGATCTTGCACCTGGTCCGCATGGACAAGGTCCGCGTCCAATGCCTCATCGACGGGGATCTCTACCGCCAGGAAGACGTCGTAGGCCAACAAGTGCTGGTCACCGTCACACTGCCACGACAAAAGGACCCTCTAACCTTCGAAGGCTTCGTGACCGGCAGCAGCCCAACCGTTCAAGCAGACAACCACTTCAAAGTCTGGGCCGACATCGACAACAAAACCTCCAACGGCTTCTGGATCCTCCGCAAAGGCATGACCTGCGAAATGAATATCCAAGTCCGGCCACAGCGATAACACGAAATCGAATTATCTCTGCAGCAAGAACACCGGAAGCTTGAAGTACAAAAAACCATCATATCACCCCTTCACACTTCAAACTTCTAACTTCAAACTTTTAGGCACCCATGGTAACACTCCAAGACAGTCTGGTCTCTAGCTCTGCCCGGCGGATGACGATCCGGAAACGGCCGGATCTGACCGCGCAACGCCAGACCTATCTTGGGAAAAGCTATTGGGTCGTCAAGGACCCGATCGGCCTGAACTACTTCCGGTTCCAGGATGAAGAGTACGGCATCCTCCAAAAAATCGACGGCGACACGAGCCTCGACGAGTTGAAGGAGTGGTTCGAGGCAACCTTCCCGCCGCAGAAAATCACGCTCGAAGAACTCCAGCAGTTCATCGGCATGCTGCACCGTAGCGGGCTGGTCATCGCCAACGTACACGGCCAAGGAAAACAGCTCCTCAAGCGGCGCGACGAGCGGCGAAAAAAAGAGATGCTCGGGGCAGTGACCAATATCCTGTGCATCAAATTCAAGGGTATCGACCCCGAACGGCTGCTCAACTGGCTCTATCCAAAGGTCCGAATACTCTTTTCGCTGCCGGTTTTCATCCTGTCGATCATCTGGATCCTCTCCGCCCTGACGCTCGTGACGGTCCAGTTCGATACCTTTTACTCGAAACTGCCGGACTTCCAGAACTTTTTCAACCCGACCAACGGCCTGTGGTTGATGGTGGTCCTCGGCGTGACAACCGTACTTCACGAATTCGGTCACGGCTTGACGTGTAAACATTTCAAGGGTGAATGCCACGAGATGGGCTTCATGCTCTTGGTCCTGACGCCGTGCCTCTACTGTAACGTCTCCGACTCGTGGATGCTGCCGAACAAGTGGAAACGGGCGGCGATCGGCGCGGCCGGTATGTACGTCGAAGTCGTGCTGGCCGCTGCCGCAACGTTTATCTGGTGGTTCACGCAACCTGGCATGCTGAACATGATCTGCCTGAACATTATTTTCATGTCATCCGTGAAAACGATCATGTTCAACGCCAACCCGCTGCTCCGATACGACGGTTACTATATCCTGGCGGACCTCGCGGAGATTCCGAACCTCCGCCAGAAAGCGACCACGATCCTCAGCCGCAAGGCGGCCCATTGGTTCCTCGGAATCGAGCCGCCCGACGATCCGTTCCTGCCCCAGAAAAACCAAATTTTCTTCGCGATATACTCTGTCGCGGCGGGTATTTATCGTTGGTTCGTCCTCCTTTCAATTCTCTGGTTCTTGCACCAGTTTTGGAAACCGTACCGACTTCAAATCTTCGGCTATGCGATCATCGGCATGTCACTGATCAGCCTGGTCGGAATGCCCATTTACAAAGTTACCAAATTTTTCTACGTTCCCGGGAGAATGCAGAAAGTGAAAAAATTACGTTTTTACCTAAGTCTGGCCGGACTGGCGGGCATCATCGCGTTTATCCTATACGTCCCGCTGCCGCATAGCGTGTCTTGCGCACTCGAAGTCCGCGTCCAAGACGCCGACCACGTTTACGTCACCGTCCCCGGTCTGCTCGAAGAAGTCTACGTCCAACCGGGCAAGCCTGTGGAAGAAGGGGATCCGCTCGCCAAACTGAAAAACGTCGAGATGGACATGCAAATGACCAAGCTCGTCGGTGAGCAGAAGCAATATGAAATCGAGCTGAATACGCTCGAACAAGCTCGTTATTACGATGCAAAGGTCT
>JASFHG010000278.1:0-5533 GCA_050123355.1 Planctomycetia bacterium | reverse complement strand
GGCCGTCGCGACCGACTGGATGCGGTTGATTGGATGCTCGTGCCGCAGCATCCCGAGCATCTGGATCTCTTCCTCCATCGTCGGATAGCCCAGGCCGAACCTCATAAAGAAGCGGTCCAATTGGGCCTCGGGCAACGAGAATGTCCCCTCGTGGTCGACCGGGTTTTGGGTCGCGATAACGAAGAACGGCTGCTCCAGCTTGTAGGTCGTCCCGTCGATCGAGACGCTTGCCTCGCCCATCGCCTCCAACAACGCCGACTGGGTCCGGGGCGTCGCGCGGTTGATCTCGTCGGCCAATGCGATATGAGCGAACAACGGACCAGGCCGGAACTCGAACTCGGTCGTCTTCTGGTTGAAGACCGACGTGCCCGTCACGTCCGTTGGCAACAGGTCGGGCGTGCACTGGATCCGCTTGAACCGGCATCCTATACTCGCTGCCAACGCCCGGGCCAGGATCGTCTTCGCCACGCCCGGCACGTCTTCAAGCAATAGATGCCCTTCACAAAAGAGAGAAACGAGCGTCAGAACGATCTGCCGCCGCTTGCCGACCACGACCGTCTCCATATTGCCGATGATCTTCTTGGCCGTTTGCGTGACCTGCGACATAATGCACCTCGATTTGTTCCGGAGTAGATCGCTTCGCCGTCGCGAAACGTAAAGAGATAGCGGAAAAAGCGGCCCACCAACGACGAACCATCTCCCGAGGATGTATTCTACCGGAAATCGCCAAATAATACAAACACAATGGGCCTGTCGAGCCTCGCCACGAACCCCCTACTTGTGGGTATAGCCTAGCAAAACGCAAGGCGGTAAAAGGATCCCTCTTGACGCCCTTTTTCCGGCATGTTACCTTTGGAACCTCTCGAAAAGCAGACTGGAGGGCGATTTTTCGGCCTCTCAACGCTATAATTGAATAGAGACGGCTCAACCGGTCGCCCAAAACCCACTGGGGTATAGTGTAACGGCAGCACGACTGATTCTGGCTCAGTTATTCTAGGTTCGAATCCTAGTACCCCAGCTTTTTTTGGTTGGTGCTAAACGCACCAGAGCCAAAACCCGCTTCCGTTGGGCGCTGGTGCGGAGACAAGATTTCTTTCCACACACAATTGGTCGATAACAGGCCTTTGTGGTGGGTTTATGTTGATGATCCATCTGTAGGGTAATATCAAGATTGGTCGCAGCAACCCAATTAACACCGGCATCGGTTGTATATTCGACACGCATGGTGTTCGGAATAAAATAACCACCGCAATCGTAAATCTTCTGACATGCACCGATGGCCGCCACATTGGACTGAGCCGTATCGAACATCACGCCCAGATACTCTTCGCCATTGGGTAACGTGGTCGTGTCATATCCGACGGTATTGACATAGCTGCCATAAATACCATCTGTCATGGAAGCCGCAACACCCTGACCGACCGTAGCAGCAAAGATGGGCGTCTGGTTCAGGGCCAGATTGGTGGTCAGATCGATCTGATCGGTGATCGTGACGTTAGCCATTACCGTCACTTCCGAGACGGAAAGGAAGCCGCTAATGTCGTCTGAGGATTTATAGATATTCTCGCTATTGAACCAGCCATCCAAGGCGGTACCGATCACTCTCACCCCCCAAACCTCACCGACAGAAGTGTCGATCGTAAGTGTATAGGTACGATCTTCACGACCGGTTCCGTCGAGCCCGTAATCAATCACGTAAGGAGTGTTCCAGCTCGCGGAAACCGTTTGCCAAGATCCGGCGGTCGACTTGATCGTTCCACCAACCAGCACTTCGACTTGCGGCTCTGCAGCAAAAGTACCGCCATCCATGAGGGCATTATTGATAAAGGTAACTTCTTGTATCGTCGCGGGTTGTTTGAACATGTACCCAAAGAAGTCTGAGTAGCAGCATCGTCAAGGCAGTAAAAACTAAACTCTTTCTCATCATGAGTCTCCCAGAAAAACCAGTGAAACATGCAATCATAATCTTTATGCAAGATACATAATTGCGACTAAGGACAAGCCTTCTGTCCCTGAAATATATTGTAAAGCTTATTTAAGGCTTTTTGGGAGAACCACCATCCATTCGGTTGGAAAGCAACTGATGGACAGTGGGATCAATGTCATAAGGAATGGACTGAACGGACCCGTCGCAAAATGCCATATTGAATCCACCCGGGTGCGGGCCTCCAAATCGAATATTCGAACTACTCCAAATTACCGTCGTGCCGGCAGCATCTAAGGCAGAACCGGCCGTATCCATCATCGGAGGATGCATGCCCCAACGTACTCCGTCACAATCGTCTGCGACATAGGGACTTTGATCGTCGCCCATATCTCCACCCAGCGCCATTGCTTTCGGATCGACGCACTTTTCACCAACCAAATAAGTATTGGAAGTTCCATCGGTAACATCCCTCACCGAAACGGAACTATGAAGGTAAATTATGCCATTAGAATTTTTATTATAGTCGGACCACCAATCATTATTGACGTACTGCTCATAATATTGTGTGGGAATGCCATTCACTATTACTGGATTGCTTCCCGGACCAACAAATGTGGAGCCGGCACCGCGAAGGTCACCCGCGTTGGCCGCATAACAGGTACGAATGCTCCCCTTTTTGCCATAATTGTCCAGTCGTAAGCACATAATCGGCGTATGGAGTAAAGAAACCGATGAAGCGGTGGTCATATTGATGGGACATACTTCGGCAGCCCGTCGCGAGGGACAGTTCCAAATATACAACGGCGTTTGACAGCGAATCGCATTCGCCGTTCTTTGCTCAATGACGCTTCCGCCCATTCCTTCTTCGTATAGCGTTTTTTGTTCGATATAAGGCAAGACCTGATAAGGCCACCCTCCTGGCTGATTCACGCCATAACCAAGATCAGGTACCGGTGCCCAACCATACCAGCCCTGCGTGGGATAAGCCCCATGGGCCGACTCGGCATTATTGATCCCGAGAGACATTTGCCTCAACTGGTTCCGGCACTGCAACTTCCTCGCAGCTTCTCTCGCCGCTTGGATTGCAGGCAAAAGCAACGCAATCAGAATTCCGATAATGGCAATGACTACCAAGAGTTCAACAAGGGTAAAACCTCTGAACTTCACACGCTCGCGTCGAGAGCGCAGCACAAGAAATTTAGACATGATTTAATCCTGTTTAGTGAACAAGAAAGGCGAGATATGTAACAAAAGTGATAGCAAAAATTAAGATAACAAAAAGAAACTATGGGAATGGTATGTCTTTTATCAAAGAATGCAACTGCATTACCAGTAATGCAACTGCCCCATAAGATGCATTACTTTGCTATAAAAGAGTTCTTTTATGTTACACCTTTTCTTTTCCAAATGCAACCGAAAACTAGCGAAGTTTTATTTGGTTCTTGCCACTGTGCTGCTGTACTGATGTTTTTGTTCCTTCTAACAAAACGGTTTTGAAATACCATTGGGGGGCAATGAATCAGTTTCGAGAACCATTCTTTTTGCGGGATCGGTGAATATTTATAAGCATGGTACCCTTAGCGTAGGGTGTCTTACTACAAGAAAGACATAAACAAAGCACTTTTGAATGATTGGTTGATGCTTTTTGTAGAAACAAGCTATTTCTACTTAAAAACAAGCTGCTTACTCCCCAAAAAACACAATCCTTTAAACGTAATGAATTTTCATACAAAAACGGGACGTTAGGTTTTTGTTAGGACTTGCAACCAAGAAGAACACAACAAAGCTTTTGTTTCCTAGAACCAAAAACCCCTTGCCACAAAAAAATTCTGCAACAAGGGGTGTATAAACACAGATAGTCCCTTCCGTCTGGGCAAACCTTGACCTATAGGATGCTTTTGGTTTCAACTTTCAACACCTTGAACAAAAAGGCCCAAAGGTCGGTCATTTCATCGATTTGTTTGGAGGTGGGTTTGCCCATGCCGTGACCGGCTTCGGTTTCGATACGGATAAGGACCGGGTTATCGCACGATTGGGCGTGTTGCAGGGCGGCGGCGAACTTGAAACTGTGGCCGGGGACGACGCGGTCGTCGGTGTCGGCCGTGGTGATCAGGGTTGCCGGGTAGCAGGTCCCTTTCTTGAGATTGTGGTATGGCGAGTAGGCCAGCAGGGCGCGGAACTCGTCGGGGTTATCGGAGGAGCCGTAATCGTCGGTCCAAAATCGTCCGGCCGTGAACTTGTGGAAGCGGAGCATGTCCATTACGCCGACCGCCGGGAGGCAAGCGCCGAACAGGTCGGGCCGCTGGGTCATGACCGCGCCGACCAATAGGCCGCCGTTACTCCCGCCCATGATAGCGAGCTTGTCGGTCCGTGTGTAGCCTTTTTCGATGAGCGTTTCGGCCGCGGCGATGAAGTCGTCGAAGACGTTTTGCTTTCGGAGCTTCGTGCCCGCCTTGTGCCACGTCTCGCCATACTCGCCCCCGCCACGCAGGTTGGCGACGGCGAAGACCCCGCCCAGCTCGAGCCACGAGGCGATGCGAAGTGAGTAGCGGGGCGTCAGCGAGATCGTGAAACCGCCATAGCCGTAGAGTACGGTCGGGTGGGAGCCGTCGAGATTGATCCCCTTGCGATGGATGACGAACATCGGTACCCGGGTACCATCCTTGCTTTTATAGAAAATCTGCTCGACCGTGTATTTCTCGGAGTCGAACGGGACCTCGGTCCGATAGTAGAGCGTGCTCTTGCCGGTGGCAACGTCATAGCGATAGACGGTTGGCGGCGTGGCGTAGCTTTCGAACGTATAGAACGTCTCGGTATCGGCCTGCAGCCCTTCAAAACCGCTCGCCGAGCCGATGCCGGGGAAGTCGATCGTCCGGACCAGCTTGCCAGCCGGCGTGTAGACCTTTACGAGCGACTTGACGTCCTGCAGGTACGACGCGATGAAGCGGCCGCCGACGAAACTGACCGATTCGAGCGTCTCGACTTCTTCCGGGATGATCTCGCGGGCCGTCAACTCCGGTCGGGCCAGGTCGAACGAGATGAGCCGTTTGCGGGTCGCGTCGAGGTCGGTTTTGAAATAGAGGACCGAGCCGGTGTTGCCGACGAACGTGTATTCATGCTTGAAGTTGTCGATCAGGAGGATCGGTTTGCTTTTGTCCGAACCGAGCGAGGCCAATTTCGATTTGGGGTCCGGCTCCCGGAGATCGATCACGGTGATCCGATATCGCGAGTCGGTCCCGACGTGGATCGTGAGGATCAGGTAGCGGCCGTCCTCGGTCACCATCGGCTCGTAACCCCACTCGGGATGTTTTGGGTTGTGGTAGACGAGTTTGTCTTCCGACTGCGGGGTGCCGAGTCGGTGGAGGTAGACCGCCTGGTTGAGGTTCAGGGCCTGAAACTTCTCGCCCTGCTTCGGGGCCGGATAGCGGCTATAGTAAAACGAGCGGCCGTCTTTTGACCACGACCCGCCGCCGAACTTGATATGCTTCAACTCGTCGTCGAGCTTCTTGCCCGTCGCGGGATCCAAGAACCGCCAGACCGACCAGTCCGACCCGGCCGTGCTGACCTGGTAGGCGAACCGTTTCGCGTCCCGGCTCACGCGGACGT
>JASFHG010000277.1:0-5557 GCA_050123355.1 Planctomycetia bacterium | reverse complement strand
TGCCCGCATTAGTTCGTAATAATCGGTAGTGCAAACCGTTCTTGTTTTTGACCGTTTCACTACAAGCAAGCGATTTTGTGCTACTTGCGCAGAAGCTCAAATTATCTTGCCGGCACTATAAAGGTCTCGAACGTACCGCTGGTCGTCTCGCGGCCGATCTTGACGATCGGCACCGCCCAGCTCGGACCAGTTCTTGATCTTGCCCGGGTAGATGTCCCGGAGTTGCTGCATCGTCAGACCTTTCACCGGATTGCTCGGATGGACGATGATCGCCAAACCATCGACCGCGATGACGTGCGGGACCGGCTTGATCCCTTTTTGGACCGCCGCCGCATATTCCTTATCCTTCATGAACCGCGACATGGCCGCGATGTGGCACGTACCGTTCATCAGGCTCTTCGCACCGTTGCCGCTGCCCGATTCGCTGACGACGATCTTCATGTCGGGGTTGTGCTGTTTCGTATATTCCGCGAACGCCTTAACAATCGGGCCGACCGTCGTCGAGCCGTCGATCGTGATCGTCTTCCCCTCGGCCAGGGCTGCCGTGCCGGTTGCCCCTAAAACAACTGCTACCAAAGCAAAAGTGAAAATGCATTTTGTAAAACCGGTAATGTAGGACATGATTCTCTTTTTCCTTATGGGATGATTGTGAGTCGAGTTATAGGAAGCCAATTGACTCTTGCCAGAATAATACCGGCCGTTTATTAGCGACCCGTTAGCGGACAGTGAGCGGGCCATTAAAAGTCGATGAGAATTCGACGCCAATTTGCTAACAAAACGGCAACCGATTTCAGGGCCGAAAATGCGGGAAAATCTCGCCCGATCGGTCTGTTTTGCCCAGCTTTACTCGCCCGCCCCCAGGTGCTACAATGGTTTCCGCTGACTTCTGTATATGACTACGCCTTATCCCCTCAGGAGAGTGGAGAACTTCCATGCTAGGTACCCTGGTTTGCACGATGGCCATGACGCTCTGCGTCGATGTTGGCTGGAAAACGCTTGAAAACGGCGAAGAGGTCTACGTCATCCAGCTCCAAGCGGAACAAACTCAGCAGATGATCAAGGACAAAATACCGGTTACCTGCGGGATCCCGGAAGGAGTCCGATCGGTTCGGGTCCAGTTTGGGAACGAGGTTCTGATGGAAGCACGGGTCAATCCCCCGGCGACCGAGACACAACCCTCGTCACCCGAATCTCCACCCCCCGAAACCCAGCCGCCGGATACACAACCGGCCGCCCCTCCAGGCGATCCACCGACCGAGACACCTGCGCCGCCGGGCCCCTTGCCGGGAACCGAGTCGACCACGCCCGAAATCGTGACGACCTCGCTGGACACTCCGGTAAACCCGATCGTTCCGCCCGACACGCCGCCGGCGCAAAAGGAGGATCCGCCCACGACCCCCAAAGCCAACGAGAAACCGACCGAGACCGAAACGGGTGACTCCTACCTGACGACGGCGATCGTTTCGTGGATCGTTTCGGCGGCCCTGTTCGGGCTGCTCCTCTATCTCGGTTGGATCCACCTCGATACGAGGCGTCGCTATCAGGCCTTGCTCGACAAGACACTCAGCACCCGCTCCGGCGACCTGCTCCCGCTATCGCAGCATGTCGAAACCACACCTCACGACCCGATCGAGCCGCTCCCGCCGGCCGGGCCGAGTGAAACCAAACCCGAAGTACCGGAAATACCGGCACCGATCCCCATGCCCGAGCCGGTCGAGCCCGCTTCTCCTTCAGAAGAGCCGCCTGAAACGTCGACGTCAATAGAATCGGAAGAAGAGGAGTGGTCCGAGGACCTCGAACCGGAGTCGGACGAAGACGACGAAGCGTGGGGTGAGTACGACGAGGAAGAGGAGGAACCGGAAGAAGAGGCCGAGGAAAACGAGGAGGAAGACGACGCCGATTTCTCGAACCTCATGGACGCGACCGAGCGACTGCTTCAAAACACGAACCTGGCCATCGCCGAAGCGTCAGAAGCGGAACGGCGACGACTCGCGGCGGAAGAAGGGCTCGAAGAAGACGAAGATCAACCGGAAACGGTTTACGGCTTGCCCGACACCGCCGGCGGCGAGCCGATTGAAGATGATGATGAATCAGAAGAGGAGAAAGGAATCTAAAAATGAAAGTACTTGGAATTTCAGGCAGCCCGCGGAAGGGCGGCAACACCGATACGCTGATCAACTTGGCGCTCGACACGATGGCGGCCGAAGGGTTCGAGACCGAATTTCTCTCGGTCCCCCCGACGATCAAGCCTTGTATTGCGTGCTGTAAATGTCGGCAAATGGACGAGGTCAAGTGTGCCGTGCCCGATCCGGCCTTCGACGGGATGATCGAAAAATTCGTCGAGGCGGACGGGATCCTGCTCGGCTCGCCGGTCTATTTCGGCTCGGCCACGCCGCAGATCATGGCTCTGCTGGATCGGGTCGGCTACGTCACTCGGCCGAGGAACCTGATGCGCCGCAAGGTGGGGGCGTCGATTGTTGTCGCACGTCGGGCCGGTCATAACTTTACCTTCGCCCAGCTCAACTACTTCTTCCTGCTCAACGAGATGATCGTCCCCGGCTCGACCTACTGGAACATGGGCACGGCCGCCGCCCCGGGCGAGGTCAACGAAGACGCCGAAGCGGTGACCACGATCAAAAACCTGGCGACGAACATGGCTTGGGTGATGAAGAAGATCGTGTAGGGTGCGTTGAGACGCACCTTCCAAAAAACGCTCTCACTAAAGGTGCGTCCAGACGCACCCTACAGAAGCCGTCCGAAAAGCGTGAAGCTGGCGGCGTTTTCGATGGTGACGTTGACCAGCCGACCTGTCAGCTCGCGAGGGCCGTCGAAGACGACGATCCGGTCGCAGACGGTCCGGCCGGTCATCTGGTTTTGCTTGGAAGCATCTCCCTCGTCGCTGTGGTCCTGTTTGATACTTGCCTTGCTCGGACCTTCGACAAGGATCTCGACCGTACGGCCGACGAACTGCCGATTATCCTCCTCGCTGATCGCGTTCTGGATCGCCAGCAGCTCGTTGTTCCGTTGCCGCTTGACCTCCTCCGGCACGTCGTCTTCCAGCTCGGTCGCCGCGTTGGTCCCCGGCCGGGGGCTGTACTTGAAGATGAAGCTGTTTTTGAAACGGGCTTCACGGACCAGGTCGACGGTCGCTTGAAAATCGTCGTCCGTCTCGCCACAGAAGCCGACGATGAAGTCGCTCGTGACGGCCGCGTCGGGCACGATCTCGTGGATTCGGCGGAGCATGTCGCGATACTCGGCGATCGTGTAGCGGCGATTCATCCGCTGGAGCATCCGATCCGAGCCGCTCTGGGCCGGGGCGTGGAGATAGGGGGAGACCTTCGGCAGGTCGTGGACCGCGTGGAGCAGGTCGTCGGTCATGTAGCGAGGATAGTTCGTCACGAACTTCAGCCGCGTCAGGCCCGGGGCGTCGTGGACACGGTGCAGCACGTCGGAGAGCCGGTACGTCTTCCCGTCCTCTTTGTATTCATATTTATTGACCGCCTGGCCCAGCAGCGTCACTTCCAGACAGGTTCCTTGCCGCTCGGCCTGCTCGGCCAAACGTCGGACCTCCGCGTCGATCTCGTCGATCGGTCGGCTCTGTTCCGGGCCGCGTACGCTCGGCACGATGCAATAGGTGCAGAAGTTGTTACAGCCGTAAATCGCACGGACCATCGCTTGGTGGGGCGCTTCGCGAGCCTCGACGAGCCGGTCGGGATTGAAGGGGACAAAACTCTCTCGCGACCGCTGCTCCCCGGCCGTGTATCGGTCCAGACTGACCGCGATTTTGGGCGTGTCGCCCGCTGCGACCAGGTCGAGCAACTCCGGGAGCTCCGCCAGGCGGCTCGGTCCGACGACCAGATCGACATGCGGCGCACGACGCAGGATCAGGGCTTGATCCTTTTGAGCCATGCAGCCGATCACCCCGATGATCTTCAGCGGATTGTACTTCTTCGCGTGTTTCAGACGTCCCAGCGCACTGTAGACCTTGTCCTCGGCATGTTGGCGGACGCTGCACGTATTGAAGAGGACCACGTCGGCCAGGCGTGGCGTATCGACCAGTTCGTATCCCTTTTCCAGCAGGCCAGAGACGATCAGCTCGCTATCGAGCACGTTCATCTGACAGCCAAGCGTCTCGATGTAGAGCGTTTTTTTCATGGAATTCTTGACGCAGGCCCGTTATTTCTTCTTGGCCGCAGCTTTTTCCGCGGCGGCCGCTTTTCGGGACTCGGCCTCCGCTTCACTACGGAGGCGGTCGACCGTCCTTTGTCGATAGCGGTTCATCATCACCGTCAGCGTATAGATCGCGATCAAGATCGCCGCGCCCAGCAAGGCCCAATCCCAACCGTCCAAGTTTTGAAGGATCGTGCTTCCCATTTTTATTCGTGGCAACTTTTACATCATTTGTTAGCGGCGGATAAAATCCGCTGCCGCTAACGAGGTTATACAATCGTTCCGTCGAGCGGGCTGCTCGCGGTGGCATACCTTTTCTTCGGGATTCGGCCCGACTCGAAAGCGAGACGACCGGCGATAATCCCGGCCCGCATCGCTTGGGCCATCTTGACCGGGTCCTTCGCATGGGCGATGCCCGTGTTCAGCAGGATGCCATCCGCACCGAGTTCCATCGCGATCGTCACGTCGCTGGCCGTCCCGACACCGGCGTCGATAATGACCGGGTAGTCCGGATCGTCTTCCTTGAGATACTCCAAGCAAATCCGCAGGGCGTTGGCGTTGAGCACACCCTGGCCCGAGCCGATCGGGCTGGCGGCCGGCATGACGCTGGTCGCACCGAGGTCCTTCAGCCGCTTGGCGACGATCGGGTCGTCGCTCGTGTAGACGAGCACCTGGAACCCGTCGGCGATGAGCTGCTCGGTCGCCTCGAGTGTCGCGACCGGGTCGGGCAGAAGCGTCTTCGTATCGCCGAGCACCTCGAGCTTTACCCAGTCGGCACCCGGATTGTTCATCTGCGTGAGGATTTCGCGTCCCAGCCGGGCGACGCGGACCGCATCCTCGGCCGTGAAGCAACCGGCCGTGTTGGGCAGGATCGTGTACCGGTCGGTGTCGATCGCGTCGAGCAGGTTCCTGCCCTCGGCGTCGATTAGTCGCTCGCGTCGGACGGCGACCGTAATACACTCGGTGCCCGACTCGTCGAGCGCTTCGGCCATGATTTCATGCGTGGCATACTTGCCCGTCCCGACAACCAGTCGGCTGGCAAATGTATGAGTACCAATTTTCAAAGGGGTCGTAGTAAGGGGGGAAGTCATTTTTCTCTCGGGTGAATTAGTGTCTTACAATAAACTTTCTATAGTGCTCCGTTTAGCGGTCGAATGGAATTCGACGTGTTTTGGAAGCTTGAAACACGTCGAATTCCATTCGACCGCTAAACGACGTTATTCATATTTCTACCCACCGCCGACGAGGGTGACGATCTCGACGATGTCGCCCTCGTTCAATGGACATGATTCGTGCTCGGCACGGGTGACCAGCTCGCGGTTCACCTCGACGGCGACCGGACGGTCGGCCATGTTCAATTCGGCAAGCAACGCGGCCACGGTAATCG
>JASFHG010000276.1:0-5570 GCA_050123355.1 Planctomycetia bacterium | reverse complement strand
GATTTATGGATAAACAGTTTTATCAGCATACCGAATGGGACGCACGGCTTGAGGCCGACTGGGATAAATTGCTGCAATTGGCTGTCGAAGAGGATCTTGCCGACATGGGGGACCTTACAACCCGAGCGCTGGTCGCGGAGGATGCGATCGGGCGGGCGGCCATCGTGGCCCGTGTCCCGGGCGTGGTTGCCGGGATCCCTGGCGTCGTCTCCGCACTGGAGCGGTTCGATTCGCGGCTGCATTGGACGCCGATGCTGAAAGATGGGGCCAAAGTCGAGCCGGGCGACGAGATCGGCCAGATCGAGGGTCCTGCGGCCGGGCTACTGAGTGCGGAGCGGACCGTTTTGAACTTCCTGTCGAGGCTTTCCGGCATCGCGACCCTGACGGCCCGATATGTCGAGGCGGTTCGTAGGACCAAGGCCTCGATTTATGATACACGAAAAACGGTCCCCGGCTGGCGGCGGTTGGCCAAATACGCGGTCCGGTGCGGTGGTGGGCAGAACCATCGGGTCGGTCTCTACGAAGCGATCCTGATTAAAGACAATCACCTGGCTTTCGGGGCCGATGGTGGCTGGTCTGCGACCGATCGTTGCTTTACGCCGGCCGAAGCGGTCCGGAAAGCACGAGAATTTGTCGAAATCCACGTACCGGCTGCCTGCCAGAGTCAGGTTATTATAGAAATAGAGGTCGATACGCTCCAGCAGCTTGAGGAGGTGCTTCCCGAGCGGCCGGATATTGTGTTGCTGGACAATATGAGCCCGGAAATGCTGCAAAAAGCGGTTGCCTGCCGAAATGATCTTTCCCCCGGAACCGACCTGGAAGCATCGGGGGGGGTCCATATCGAGACGGTTCGGGCTATTGCTGAGGCGGGGGTCGAGCGGATCAGCGTCGGAGCGCTGACCCATTCTGCCATTTGTCTCGATTTTGGGCTCGATTGGCTCGCGATGGTGTAAAAAAAGAACAGTAAACGAGATGTTTTTTCACAACATGGATCGCTTTTTGGCACCATGTTTTTGCGGCTCTTAAGCAGCCTGAAAAATTCTACGCGAAAAATTTGACCAACGTAAAAGTCGGTCATATAGTTTAGTGAGTTCGCGTCTCGGGGAGGGGCGTGAGCTTTGGGCGTAGCAGGAAGAGCTGGGAGCTTTTGAGGGGATCTTGCTACGCCCTTTTTTCATGCGCCGACATGAAAGAGGGCACCTCCACTGCACAGCAGAACACGAAGTCATCAACGAGGTTTTTTATGTGCTTAGGTGTACCTGGCCGAGTGGTCGAAATCTTTGAAAAAGACGATATGCCGATGGGCCGCGTCGATTTTGGCGGGATCCAAAAAGAGATCTGTCTTTCTTACACCCCAGACGTCCAGCCGGACCAGTTTGTTCTTGTGCACGTCGGTTTTGCTATCAGTGTTATCGACGAAGAAGAAGCGGCCGAGACGATCGACCTGCTCAACCAAATCGCCGAAGCCGGCATGGAAGAAGAACGCGAAGGCGATCCATGAAATATGTCGACGAATATCGCGATGCGGCCGTTGTTGCCGAGCTGACCGAAGCGATTGCGAAAACGATAACTCGACCTTGGAACCTGATGGAGATCTGTGGCGGTCAAACCCATTCGATCCTCCGGTTCGGGCTCGATTCGCTCTTGCCCGAGTCGATCCGCCTGATCCACGGGCCGGGCTGTCCTGTTTGTGTGACGCCGATCGAGATGATCGACCGTGCGATCGCGATCGCCTCGCGGCCCGAGGTGATTTTTTGCTCGTTTGGCGACATGCTTCGCGTGCCCGGCTCCGATCAGAACCAAGACAAGAAGAAGGACCTTCTGACGGTCAAGTCGGAGGGGGGTGATGTGCGGATCGTTTACTCGCCGATGGATGCGGTTACGCTGGCCCGAGAGAACCCGGACCGAGAGGTGGTCTTTTTTGCGATCGGGTTCGAGACGACCGCACCGGCCAACGCGATGGCTATCTCGCAAGCAGCCAAGCTCGGCGTGAAGAATTTTTCGGCCTTGGTTTCTCACGTGCTCGTCCCGCCTGCGATGTGTGCGGTGCTTGACTCACCGGCGTGTATTGTCGATGGTTTTCTCGCGGCCGGACACGTTTGTGCCGTGATGGGGATCGACGAGTATCGACCGATTGCTCAGAAATACCGGAAACCGATTGTCGTTACCGGTTTTGAACCGGCCGACATTTTGCGAGGTATCTTGCGATGTATTGTTCAGCTCGAGTCAGGCCGAGCCGAGGTCGAGAACGAGTATAAGCGGTGTGCACGTGATGCGGGAAATTCGGCCGCGCAAGCGCTGATCAACAAGGTCTTCAAAACGGTCGATCGAAAATGGCGTGGGATCGGCATGATCCCCAACAGTGGCTGGGCGTTGAGCGATGAATATGTTTCGCTGGACGCAGCCCGGCGGTTTGGCGTGGAAGAATTGGAAGCCGAAGAGCCGAGCATCTGTATCGCCGGCGAGATCCTGCAAGGGCACAAACTCCCGCACGAGTGTCCTGCGTTCGGTAATGTCTGCACACCTGAATCCCCACTGGGTGCCCCGATGGTCTCTTCCGAAGGTGCTTGTGCCGCGTACTATCGCTATCGCAGGAAGTAGGGTGCGTCAAGACGCACCTTTTAGAATTTTCACAGAGATCCGACTCTCTGCTTCGCAGAGAATCGGCTTGGGTGAGTTGTGGTCATTTGATGGTGAATCACCGAAAAGGTTCGCCATCGACCATGTGTGGGGAGACAGAAATATTGTCCTTACGTCAGCGCCCAACGGAAGCGGGTTTTTACCCTGGTGCGTTTAGCACCAAGAAAATTACTCCCAGCGATGGATGGGTCGGGTGAGAATTTCGTTGATGACGATCGCTTGGCGGATGTTTTCGGTGCTGGCAAACATCACGGCGATATCATTGGCCATGGTCGCGGGCGTTAACGTGGGGGCATGGCCGGCTTTTTCGGTATGGGTTCTCTTTTGTAAAGAACCAACTTGGTGGTCGAACTTGGAACGCCCCTTTTGCTTTTCTGCCGATCTGGCTTGGGCGGCCGCCGCGGCTTGCTTTTTGGCTCGAACTGCTTCCGCTCGACGACGTTCTTGAGTGGTCGGTGGCTCTATAATAATTTCCGCGTCGACTGTATGCGATGTCGGAACCGACCGTTTTTCAAGCGAGCTGTGACGTGTGGGACGATCGGCCAGCGGGACATGCTTTTCTTCCGCCGGTTCGATCGGAGCCGCAACCACTGGCGGGGTTGGTTTCGGCGAGGTGGGAGCTCGGCCGGTCGCGGCACGTTCCAAAAAGTCACGGAGTTCGGCCGCGACCTCGTCGTCGACCGGTGCGGCCGGTTTCGGGGGCTGAGGTTCGCCAAAAGGTCGCTGACGCTGGTATGGGCGGGTGTCCTGCTCTCGTTGCTCCATTTCGGCCAATTCCGCACGTCGCCGGGCTTGTGCTTCGAGCCGACGTTGACGGGCCGCTTCTTCCTTTTGCTTGTTGACATACTGGGTAATTCCCATGATGATCGCGATGACAATGAAGATCACGACCGGGATGACCTCTTCGGCATTGAGAGCGAAGAGAGGTATATCAAAGCAGTTTAGCGCCATGAAGGGGCCGATCATGCCGCAGGTCCTCCTCGTGACGAACGGCCGGGAGCGTTCGGATGAGCGATCGCCGACCGCATTTCGGTATCCGACTCGATGTTACGCAGTTTGTAGTAGTCCATGATTCCGAGTGCCCCGCTTTGGAACGCCGCGGCGATCGCTTTGGGGACCTCCGCTTCGGCCTGGACGACCTTTGCTCGGTTTTCTTCGATCATGGCGATTTGCTCTTTTTCCGCGGCAACGGCCATTGCGCGGCGTCCTTCGGCATTGGCACGAGCAACGCGAGTATCCGCCTCCGCCTGGTCGGCTTGGAGCCGGGCACCGATGTTGTCTCCGACGTCCACGTCCGCGATATCGATCGAGACAATTTCGAAGGCCGTTTGCGAGTCGAGCCGCCGATCGAGCACCGTGTTGGAGATTTTGTCAGGATTTTCGAGTACATCGCCATGCGTCTCGGCCGAACCGATCGCACTGACAATACCCTCGCCCACACGAGCGACGATCGTCTCTTCGGTCGCACCACCGATCAACTGACGCAGGTTGGCCCGAACCGTCACGCGAGCACGGACCTTGAGCTGGATCCCATTTTTCGCGATCCCGTCCAGCGAGTCTCTTCCCGATCCGCGTGCCGGACAGTCGATCACCTTGGGATAGACGCTCGTTTGGACCGCTTCCAGTACGTCACGCCCGGCCAGGTCGATCGCGGTGGCCAGCTTGTAATCGAGCTCGACGATTTTCGATTTTGCCGCGGCGATAATTGCTCGAATCACTTGTGGTACATTTCCACCCGCCAGATAGTGTGCTTCCAGGGCCTTGGATGTGATGCCGGTTTCTTCACCGAGCCCTGCCTGCACGGCCATGATTTTGCTATGGACAATCACTCGCGGGTTCACTTTTCGGAACGTCATTCCGAGCAGGTCGAAGATTCCGATTCCGGCTCCGGTAGTGATCGATTGAATCCAAAGTTTGAAATAACGGACAAAAACGATTAGCCCGACAAGGATAACGAGGAAAGCGAGAATGGCACCCACCACATAGATGATGGCGAGGGTATCTTTGTCAATGGCGAATAGCGGAAGCGTAGCGTCCATGATTTTTCCCTTGAAAATGGGGTTTTTGTCGATAAAAAGCATTGTCATTAAACCATATCGATTTATGCCAATAGTGTCAACCCGGCAATGGGTATCTTGCCTATTTTAACGCGGCCTTGGCCGGCGATTTTCGAAACGGTTTTTATAAGGATCTTCGGTCAGGTTTTTATGATAATTTGACTTTTCATTCCTCGACCAAGATGCTCTCGTCATGGCGAACCGAACCGTGGCCAAGGTCGGCGACAACCTCTTCGACAGCGGCCAACGCGGCAGGCAAGTTTTCGTGAGAGACGACAAACGAGACGCCGGCCCGAGGACCGTGGCTCGGATTTTGCGAGAGTATATGATTCATCGGGATGTTTTGTTCGGCGACTTTCAGGAAAAAGGTCAGTGCCACGCCCGGCCGATCCGGTACGTCGTCGATATAGATTCGCGATGCGTTTTCGGTGATTTTTGAGCCCGTCGCAGCAATGAGGGTCTGGATGATGTAAGGAACATCTCCCCCGGCCAGATAATATGCCTGAAGGGCTTCGCAAGTAATTCCGGTGTCATCTCGAATTCCTGCCTGTACGGCCAGGATTTTATTTTCGACGATTACCTTTGGGTTGATTCTTTTAAAAGTCATTCCGATGATATCCAAGAGCCGGATTTCGGCCCCGGCCAACGTCGCCTGGAGCCAGAGCGTGGCGTATTTGTGGAAGATCACAAAAAACACCAGGCAGACAAGAAAGAACATAAATATTATTGCCAACATCACGATTGTGGTTGGTTGGATGTCCAAAATCAGGGGAAGAGTGATCATGAATTTTTTCTGCCGGATGGAATGTTCATAGACAAGGATCGCGGTTCTCTAAAAATAGGAATTTATGCCGATCGTGTCAAGCATGTTGA
>JASFHG010000275.1:0-5584 GCA_050123355.1 Planctomycetia bacterium | reverse complement strand
AACACAAATTTCAAAATCACAATCACTCGAATAGGTTGGTGCCCCGTTTATTCTGCCTTAATCCTCATTTTCCGCACAATCGGATACGTGTTACGCCCCGTTTCCTTCGTGCAACTCGCATTTCACTCGATATTTTCTGGCGTTTTTCTATTTTTTTCCCAGATGCGACATCTGCGCGTTGACTATGCGCATCCTGTAACGTACATATTTTTCGACGGGTGTTATTAATGCGACACCTCCTGAGATTACCATTCCCTAACCCGTTTTGAATTACCGGCTTCCCGCTTAAAAGCAAAGATGAACAGAGATAAGATGAATACCCAACTTCTTTTGGTAGATGACGATCGAATGGTACTTAACTCGATGGCCGATTGGTTACGGTCACTCGGGTTCGATGTAGCAGCCGCATCCAATGCAAAACAAGCGTGTGAGTTGGTAGACCATCAGGTGTTTGACATAGCACTCGTTGACATCCGCTTGGGCGACGAAGATGGCTTTCAAGTCATGAGCCACCTCCGCAACAAAAAGGCAACGACCGAGGTCATTTTCATCACCGGATATGGAACGGTCGATACGGCAGTCGACGCGCTTCGTGCCGGAGCGTTCGACTTCCTGACCAAACCGTTGATCGACGAAGAACTGGAAATCTCGATCCGTCGGGCAATGAACCAACGCCAGGTCGTTCAAGAAAACACTAACCTCAAGGCCCAACTCGACCAGCGATTTGGACTGGATAGCATCGTCGGCACCGATCACCGAATGCGCCGCATCTACGACATGATCGAAAGCGTCGCCGATACGAAGGCAACCGTCCTGATCACGGGCGAAAGCGGAACCGGTAAGTCAATGATTGCCCGTGCAATCCACCGACGTAGCGATCGACGCGACAAACCGTTTGTCGAAGTCGCTTGCGGTGCCCTGCCCGAAACATTGCTCGAAAGCGAGTTGTTCGGTCACGTTGCCGGTTCGTTTACCGGAGCGACCGGAGACAAGATCGGAAAATTCAAGCAGGCCGATTCCGGCTCGATTTTCCTCGACGAAATCGGAACCTCCAGTGCCGGCATGCAGGTCAAGCTGCTCCGCGTCCTGCAGGATTTTGAATTCGAGGCAGTCGGTGGCACAAAGACCGAATCGGTCGATACCCGCGTAATTCTCGCGACCAACGAAGATCTGTCCCGAGCGGTCGACGAAGGCCGTTTCCGCCAGGATCTCTTCTACCGCATTAACGTAATCAATATTGAATTGCCCGCCTTGCGGGATCGAATTTCGGACATTCCCCTCTTGTCCGAACATTTCCTATGCCAGGTTTGCGCCGAATCGGGCAAATCGGAGCGTCGCTTCAGTGATCAGGCCATGGCCGCGTTGCAACGATACTCTTGGCCTGGCAATGTCCGAGAGCTTCAGAACGTGATAGAACGGGCCGTCCTGCTTGGCAAGAGCGAGACAATCGGCCTGGACGACCTTCCGAAACAGATGCTCTCGGACGACGTGGTACCGGTCGCTCCGATCGGAGACCGAACATTGAAAGAGGCGCTTGAAGGACCTGAACGTCAGATCATCCTCGACGTTTTGGAGATGAACAACTGGAATCGTTATGCAACGGCCGAATCGTTGGGCATCAACCGAACCACACTCTACAAAAAGATGAAGCGACTCGGCCTTGAAGAACAGGTTCCCCATTAGATATTATTTTTTCGGTTTTTATTTTTCTTTTGCATTTTCTTCTTGCAATCACGATGCGCAATAGCGTAAGACTTCCTCCTGTGTTTTCGTTCGTTTATTGAGCCAAACATCTTGTTTTGCCTTGTAAATTAGGATTCATTCCGTTTACAGGTTAGCGGTCCATGGGTATAATGTTAGTTGTATTCTAATCATAGTGAGACTGGGACTCACTTTTGGGGACTGAGATTCCACTCGAAATTATGGGGCTGAATTTCATTCTGGAACGAAAAAACAATGTAACCTGAGGCATTTATCGCTATGTTTTGCCGTCTATCTATGTTTGTCATCGTTGCGTTTGCAATAAGCACTTCCTCCCTTTGGGCCGCTGCGGTCGTCCCGCCTACTGGAACCAACACCATCGCCGTGTTGCCCGATACGCAATACTACTCACAATCTTATCCTTACATTTTCATGTCACAGACCCAATGGATTGCGAACAACGTCAGCACCCACAATATCCAGTACGTGCTGCATCTGGGAGACATCGTAAACAACGCCACAAACACCACTCAGTGGAATCAAGCCAAAACAGCGTTGAACGAACTGGACGGCGTTGTCCCCTATGCACTCGTTGCCGGAAACCACGATTACACGACTTCCCGATGGACGTATTTCAACGAAAACATCTATTTCGGTCCTTCGTCTTCTTATGCCAATCAATCAAGCATCGACGGTTTTTACGAAACAGGCAAAACGGACAACTCCTATCACACTTTCAATATGGACGGACAGGATTGGTTGATCGTCTGTATGGAAATTGGACCACAAACGGGAACGATCGAATGGGCTGATCAAGTCATTCAAGACCACCCAAATCATAAAGCGATTGTCGTCACGCACTCGTACATGTACTACCAAAACGTCCGATCGGACAATATGCTCTACGGTCCGGACCACGCAGGTAATCCTTATAATTATTCGTTTCCCGATCCTCACGATGGTCAGGACATGTGGGAGATGATGCTCAAGGACAACTCGAACGTCTTCATGGTCATTGGCGGACACGTCACCCGAGACGGCACCGGATACCGTGAAGCCATCCGCGAGGATGGAACCGTGCTTCATGAAGTGCTGGCCAATTATCAGATGGATACTCAAGGTGGCGAGGGATACATGCGACTCCTCGAGTTCTCGCCTGACGGCTCGACGGTCCAGGTCAAATCCTACTCACCCTATCTTGATCAATATTATACCGAACCGGATCAGCAATATACGATGGCCGTTTTCGATCGGCCGGTCAACGTCGATCCGACCCAGGGCGTTTTGGACGATTCGCCCGTCGCGTTCTATCAGCTTCAGAAGAGCGCCGCTGCCGATCCGGTGGTCAATCTCGGCAGTAGCGGCACAACCAACGACGGCACCTACACGGGCCCCGGCCCGTTGGCGTCTGATTTCGATGGAAGCCCGACGACCAAGATCACGGTCGGTACGACGGATGAGATGTCGGAGTGGTCCATCACGACGTGGGTCCGACCATCGTCAGTGGCAACCCGCCAGACAGTACTCACAAACGACCGAGTCGGCTGGAACGACGATGTGTTGTTCGGCTTGGGAGCGGATTTTTATGGCGGAACCACGGTCGGCCACTGGTCGATCTCGCACCATGACGACGACACCAGCACGCAAACCGTGATCGAAGACCCCACGGCAGCCAACGCCGGCCAGTGGTATCATGTCTCGGCAACGTGCGACGGAGATAAAATAAAACTCTACGTTGACGGTAATCTTGTGGGAGAGGCCGACAAGTCGGGTTCCGATCTCGATTGGGCCTCGGCCGCCACGATCATCGGCAACAGTTTTTTTCTTTCCGATAACGGCGGTATCTTCAACGGGAAGATCGGTGAAATCGCGCTTTATGACCAAGCTCTTTCGATGTCCGACGTTGAGACACAACGACTTTCGGCATTCAATCGGGTCGTCGCGGGAAATATGGCTACCGATGGTGTTACGGTTCCTACCGATAATTCCTCGGGCACGCTCTCTTTCCCACAGCAGTCCTATCCCGGCCTTTCGATCAACCAGGAACAGTTTTTGAGCAAAAGCCCCGAAGATTTCGATGGTGATTACGCAGTCGTCATCGGAGATCGAGAGGCCTATTGCCGAGAGGGAATCATGATGGCCACCGTGCGGCAGAACAGCCGCGATGGCATCTATGGGACCGCCCAGGTAGCACTCAGTGCTTTCGGCGACGGTATCATGGCAGTATCAACAAGTAAAGCGGGAATCACCAGCGACGTTGAAATTAACATCAATACGGCGGTCGCCTGGTTCCCCTTCCGAGCCGGTTGGAAAGGGGGACATGTCTTGGACGACGGAACGCCTCTGGCCACTGGCAATGGCATGGAAAGCACAACCATTACCCAACAAAGCACGGGTGTCTACAAAGTTGACATGGACGTCGATTCCACCAAGGATGGCATGCTCTTTACGGTCGGAGCCAATTCGGAGGACACGGTCTCCATCACCCAAATCGACAGATCGGGCAATGGCTGGTACGTCAAGACGGTCAACAACGGTTATCACACTGCCGAAGATTCTCCCTTCAGTTTCCTTTACATCCCTTACAACACCAAAGACCTGATCGGGGGAGATTATGATGGAACGACCGACGATGGCATCAAAGAATTTGGTGATTTTACCATGACCAAAACGGGTACCGGCGTCTATTCGCTCACGATCGATGGCGAAACGCCCGAGACCGGGATGCTCCTCCTGAGTGTAGCGGATACATCCACTCAATACGACTTCCTCACCTACGAGGCCTCGGGGGACAGCTTCCTGATCAACTCGCGGAGCATTTTTGGAACGTCGCTGGACGACGCCCGTTTCTACTGGACATTTATCAGTTTTGACGATCCGATCACGACGGCAACAAAGATCCCCGGCGACGCCAATAATGATGGCATGGTCGATGCCTCGGACGCAACGATTCTCGCCGGCAACTGGCAAGCAACCAACGCTTCGTGGGAGATGGGAGACTTCAACGGCGACGGAACGGTCGACGCTTCCGATGCGACGATCTTGGCCGGCAACTGGCAATACGGATCCGGAGCGAACTCCGTGCCCGAACCGAGCACGTTGATCCTGCTCCTCGGCCTGAGCCTTTTCGGGCTGGTCGGTCTTTCGCGACGCATCCAGACAAAGCGATAAAAAAAGTACGCCACCCAAAAATAGCCAACCAACAACGAGCCCGGTCTCTGACGATCGGGCTCATTTTTTATGGGTGGTCCACCACCGTGAACGACTCGGCGATCTCTTTCGGGATTCGGACAGGCTCACCGGTCGCATAGTCGACAAAGGCCCACTTCGTCTTCGCGGTGACCAGGAGCGTCTCGTCCTCTTCATCGTGGCGGAGGATATGGTATCGACGGTGTGAACTGATCTTCTTAAAATCGCTGACCCAGGTCCGGACCGTGATCTTATCCCCCCGAAATGCCGGCTGGAGGTACTCAATCTGATGCGACCGGACGACCCAGCCGGCCCCCAGTCTCAGATGGCGATCGGCGTTCCAGCCTTGGGCCGCGGAATGGGCCACCGCCGCGTCGAGGAGCCACTGGAGGTAAACCACGTTGTTCACATGGCCCAGGAGGTCGATCGCCTCATGGTCGACCGTCAGGCGATGTTCATAAATATCTGGCATCAAAAAATCCCGGAAATGGCACGATTTGTGTTCATCTTTTTCGCCCATAGGACGTATCCAACCCGTCGGTAAACGGACCGGTCGAATCCCAGCCTATATAGTCCCTTTTCTCGTTTTCCTGCACAAGGGGACTACCTTCATGGGGGGGTAAACTTGCTGCTGCCAATATTTTTTTTGCACAACAAATGTATTGCCGTTGACAAAACAGACGATATGCTTTTA
>JASFHG010000274.1:0-5585 GCA_050123355.1 Planctomycetia bacterium | reverse complement strand
GTGTTTTTCGGCGGCGTGAAACCCTCTCGCTCCTTGACGAATGACGGCAGGGGTGCCACCTGCCAGAGCAGGACGGCCAGCGCGATCGTCCCCAGCAGCAGCCCGACGGCGGTCCATCTCGGCCAGCGCGTGGAGGAGCCGGGGCCCCAGCCAAGCGAGTCGGACGACTTGGGGCAGCTCGCGACGCAATCGAAGCAGGTAATACAACGGGCCGAATTGACCTGCGTCATCTGATCGACCGGGATCGCCATCGGACACGCCTTTGCACATGCGCCGCACTCGACGCAGGTCGTCGTATCGCGGTGGACTCGCAAAAGCCCCAGTCGCGAGAACGGATTGAGTACGGCGGCCAGCGGACAGAGCCACCGGCAGAAGGGGAGGGTGAGGAAAATCGAAAAAACGACGATCCCGCCCGCCACGAGGTAGGCCCAGTAGGTAATATCCTCGCCGTGGCGGCCCACCAGGGCGTAGGCGGGACAATAGGCGCGAAAGATCAGCTCGCCCGCCGACCAGGTGAACCAGAGGATCAGCCCGAGAATCGGATATTTCAGCAGCGAGAGCACGCGATCCCAGCCGCGCGAGACACGGATCGGCTTCAGGCCAAGCCGCCCGGCGATCGAGCGAGTCCAGCTCGATACCGTCCCGATCGGGCAGGCATACCCGCAGAAGGCGCGTCGCGTCAGAACCACGCCGAGCAGCGTCGCCCCGAGGATGAAGAAGCTCGACACGCCGAGCGAGCAGGTCATGTTCCCTTCGGTCAGATAGGTGTACAGGCTCTCGACCCCGCCGAACGGGCACCACTTTTCACAATTGGCCAGCAGCACAAACGTCCCGACGACCGTCAGCGTCAGAAAAAAGGCCTGGCTCAAAAATCGCGTGAGCTTCATGAAGGGGTACCCGTGGTTTTACTGAGTGACTATGTTTCACTCGCGTTCAGAAAAAATTGCCCCGCAGGGGCGAAAGGACCATAAAAATCCTCTACTTCGAGGATTTCTTTCCTTGACACTTGGCTCGGTTAGGGCAGGTCGCGCAACTGCTGCCGCCGCTGCAGGAGGACTCGGGCACCTTCGACTCGGTTTTCAGGGCCTTGGCAAACGCATCGGTCGAGGCAAGCGAGGCCAGCTCGGGGCAGGTTTTTGCTTCCTCTTTCAGGGCCGGAAGGCGGCTCGGTGGGGTCGTTTCAAAGGCCTTGGTCAGATTCGCCAGGGCCGCGTCGTCCTCGCCTTGGATCGCGTCAACCCGTGCGGCCAACAGGGCGCGGCCCGACTTGAGCTCCTTGGGCAACAGAATCGTTGCGGCGATCTTTTTCGCATCGTCCTCTTTGCCATCACGCGACAGGGCGACCGTAAGGAGTGCCTTGACGGCCCAGTCGGACTTTTTCACCTCAGGCGGAAGATTCGCGAGGGTCTTGGCGGCGGCGTTGTTTTGTTTCAGCTCCATCTGCGTCGTCGCAAGCCGCATCCCGGAGACGGCCGTCCCCAATTTCTTGTGGACCGCCGTATCATGCTCCAATGCCAGATCGAGGCAACCGTTCTTCAGGTAAAACGCGTGCAGGAACGCAGCCATCCGCTGCCATTTCTGCGGATCCTTCTCGTTTTCGAGCATGCTCTGGAGAACGATCGCCTGGCGGGTCTGCATGTACTGGACCTTGTACGCCGAGTTCTTCGGGTCCGCCTTGACGGCCGCCCCGAACGATCGCAGCGCCGGCTGGAGCTCACCCTGCTTGAGCAGTTCCTTCCCTTTCCGGAACGAATCGGTCGCCGGATCGGCCGACGCAACGGCCACACCGACGCCGAGAATCAATAGGGTCGCTAACATAAGTGTAAAAGTCTTTTGAAACATGTTCTGGGTTCCTCTATTTTTGTATCCTTGATGTTCGAAAATTCCGAAAAATCCGGCGGCACGCAAGCGTGCCACTTTTCCCTGACATTATACTGCCCCCGATCCGGCCGACCACCCTCAAATCAGAGGAAATTCGTTTTTTATTTCCTAAAAACCACGGTCTTATTGACCAATAAAAGAATAAAAAATGGTTCGGCAAAGTCTGAGAGTTTTTACAGGGAGGACACAGAGACCACAGAGTAAATATAGCCATGGCCAGATAAAATGAACCGTGCCCACATTCGTTCGTAATAACCGGTAGTGCAAATCGTTCCTATATGTTGGCCGTTTCACTACAAGCAAGCGATTTTGTGCTACTTGCACGTAGGTTCAAATTATCTTGCCGGCACTATAAAATCTTTTCGAAAATGGTTTTACCATGATGAAATTCTTCCAAAAATTTCATTCACCCTCCGTGCTCTCTGTGTCCTCCCTGTAAAAAATTTCGTGTTTTTCGTGCCTTTCGTGGTTTTCTTTTTACTCCCGTGAGACTTGTTCAACAAGAGCTTCCTTATCTGAAACTCAACCCCTCGCTCTTGCCTCTGTCTCGTGCGTGCGACATCAGAAGCAAAGCGACAAGAGGAGGGGTTGAAGACGGTGGATCACTTCGATCGCCGAAAGAAAATTACTTCCGACGACGCAGCAATGCCACCGCGCCCAGAACGGCCATTAGCATCACAACACTGCTCGGTTCGGGCACGGTCGACGGGGCAGGGGAGGCCGCGTACTGCCAGTTGCCGGCCAGGATCGTCGCGTCGGAGGCGTCGACCGCTCCGTCGCCGTTGAAATCGCCCGTCGTCCAGGACGCTCCGCTTGCTTGTTGCCAGTTGCCGGCGAGGATCGTTGCGTCGGAGGCATCGACCATCCCGTCGCAGTTGGCGTCCCCCGGGGCCGGGTTCATGATCGCCAGATCCGCTTCATCGACATCCCCGTCGAGGTCCAAATCGCCATCGAACCAACTCCAGACCCCCGACTCGGGCGAGTTCCCCAAACCGGCGGAGAAGATAGCCCAGTCGACCAGCGTACCGGCCACCCCGTCCCAATCCAAGTCGCCGGTCAGCAGTCCACCATCGACAAACTGAGCCAGAGTCTCAACATCGGTAAACGTCACGGCCACGTTTTCCAGGGCACCGGTACTCTCCTCCTCGCCGTCGGCCGAGCCGTTCATGTCGGCGGTCAGGTAGTCGATATAATTTTGTTCACCATCGCCAACGATCATGGGGACGGCGTCGTAGCACGACTTTTTGTATTGGTCGATCATGAACGTACGGTCCGCCGCGTCGACCAGGCCGTCGTCGGTCAAGTCGCCGAGGACCGGCACGTCCACTTCGCCGACGTACTTGTTATCGCCACGATAAAGGACGTGCACCCCGCCCGAGTCGGCATACGTTTGCAGCCGGAGCATCCCGCCGGAATCTTTACGAGTTCCGTCTTCGGTCTCATTGACTTCATACATCATCGCACGACTCAAGAGGCATGCGAGACGGCCCTGGGTGTCGCGCACGAACAGCCCGCCCGTCTTCTGACCGCCGACCGAGTCGGTGCCGTAGGCGTAGAAGTAAACGTTGCCGGCCGCGTCGGTCGTGATCGAATTCACGTCGATCCCGTCGTTCTCCACCCAAGTTTTGAAAGCGGACCCGTCCAACAAAACCTGAGCGGCCGACGTGTTCGTGCCGTCGTGGACCACGTAGGAAATGCCGCCTTCGTTCCCGTTGACGACCGACCCATCGAAAAAGATCTGGTCCCCGGCAAGCGAGCCGCCGGTATAATCGTGCACGGTCGTGGCGAGCACCGCCGTCTCGGAGCCCAAGGTATCGCTGATGCTGCTGCCGGTCTCCCGATAGATCCACTCGATCGCGCCGTCTGTCGGATCGATCTTGTAAATACCGCCCTGGTATCGGCTCGATTCGACCGCGTAGATCGCCAGGCCGTCGGTACTCCAGGCGAACTGGCGGCCGAAGTTGTCGCTCCCCGGGCTGCCGCCCTGGGCGGTCACTTCATCGCGGAGGTCCTGCTCGGTGAAGACGACGCTTAACACGTCGTTCCAATCGGCCTGATTCAGATCGCCCCACGCCGGCCCCGACACGCCGGGCTGGCCGCTTTGCCCGTTGGCGAAATCGGGCTGGACGGAGGTCGACGAGCCGATCGCCCGCAGGTCCCACCTATACATTTTTTTAGTATACTCATATTGCTTCACGCCGCCGATCTTGACTTCGGTCGCGATGTCCATGATGTAAGCCAACTCGCCGACACCATACGTAACCGGTGTAATCACGTAGCCGCCCGAACCGTCGTCGACCGGGTCGCCGTTCGCATCGGCCAAGACCATATCGATCGTCAACGGGACCGGGTTGAGCAGAACCCCGCTCGGCGCACAACCGCCGGAAGTGGCCACCGTGAAATCGACCACGCCGCCCGGCACATCGGTCGATCGCATGAACCGCAGCATGTCCGACGAGTAGGCGTCCTCGCTTGTCGACCACCCGCCGATCCACTGACCGCTTTGGTTCGCGATCGTTCGCAAGCCGGAATCCGAGCCGAAAATGGTCGTGTAAAAGATATTATTTGCCTGATCGTAGGTAAACGCACCAACCGTGCCCGACCCGGCCGCCGCGATCGACTGGGGCAGCACAACGCGGGCCCGATCCAACGCAACGCCCAGCACGTCACCCGCCGGCACGATCAGCATCATCACGCAACATGTCCACATCAAAAGGTTCACAAGTTTTTTTCTCATGGTAGAAATTCCTCCTCGAAACTAAGTACTGAAACTATTCTTACAACGACGTAAAACTATGCTCAAATCATTAGGAGCCATCCCGAAACTCCAAAAATCATGATTGCGATCGTTAGCCCCGTCGCGTGCGACGGGTTTTGCAGCACTATACCGGCCGCACGCGGCCGAGCTAACATTTCGCGGTTGCTTCCCTTCTTTCTCTTCGTGCTCTTCGTGGTTCTCTTTTTCCCTCGTGAAAATTGCTAGAACTGGTTTCACAACTTAAAATCGTTCCATTTTCATACAACATCTTGTGGTCATCCGAAGGATCAACCACAAGACATGGGCCGACAGGAAGTTATGAAACCACTTCCAACAAGGCCGCTCAAAAATCGTCCACCTCTTCCGGTATGTCGTCTTCGTCGATCTCGATTTTGTCGAAGTCGACCTTGCCGATCTCGAAAAATTCGACATGGCCATCCTGAAACAGAACGTTGTATCCCTTCCCGCTGAAACCGTTCGCCCCGTGACTATACTGCCGCTTCTCCGACGGGATCGTGCAGGACGTCGGCCGCATCGGGATCCCGCTCACCGCCGGCAGGGCAGTGAAATTGTCCCAAACCCAAAGCCGTCGCTTCTCGGACTCCTGATCCGGCGAGGCCAGCGACTTCGCGATGCTGTGCGCATAAGTGTTTCCATACTCACGCATGAAATCGGGCGCGTTCGGACAAGTCCACACGCCTCCCCCGCCACTCTTCAAAATCCCGAGCCGATCGTATAACGACTGTAAGCCGTAGGTCTCCGGTAACGAGCGGGGCGTCTCCTTGCACTTATAGTCGATGTCGAGCCCATCACAAATCTTGCCCGGCGCAACGCGAAAGACCCAATAGCCGGTCACGTCCCTCGTCGGGAACGGGCGGCGGCGTGTGACCGTCAGGTCGCGATAAACGTGCGTGGCGATCCCGATCTGGCGCAGGTTATTTTTGCA
>JASFHG010000273.1:0-5646 GCA_050123355.1 Planctomycetia bacterium | reverse complement strand
GAACTCGGGCGTCGTGAATACCTTCGAGGCCAGCAAAAACGGGATGAAGAACCAAATCAAGAGCGTGAACGAGAGAACGTTACCCCATTCACTCATCGCCACGCAGATGCCGTAGACCACCGCCGCGCCGACCATGCCGATGAAGTGCTCGGTGCTGATATTCGAGGCGATGAACGAGCCGCCAATGACGTACCACGGTAATCGTTTACCCGCCAGGAAATACTCCGTTGCGCCGGCGCGCTCCTTCCGCCCTGCCAGGTAGCCGACGACGGACAACCCCACGAAAAACCCCAAAAAGGCGGCATAATCCCAGAAATGCAACGTGAAAGATTCCGCTTCCGGCATGATTGATTTCCCGCTGTGCTCGTTGTGAGCTTCGCTGTTTCCCCGGGCCTACGGCCGACGTGCCACGATGACCCGGATGTTCGATTCTTCTAACTGACGGACAAATTCACGATCGCAGCCATCGTCGGTAATCAAACCATCCCACTGGCTGAGTTGCCCGAAGCACCGGAGCGTCGTTTTATTCAATTTCGTGTGGTCGGCGACCACGTAGACGTGCTTGGCGGCAGCGGCCATCTTGAGAACGACCGTCGAATTGTCCGGCGGATTGGTAAAGACGCGTCCGCTTGCGTCAATAGCATCCGCGCCGAGGAACGCATACTCGGCGTTGAGCAATCCCAGATTGCTTTCCGTCAGCGAACCCGTCAGGTCGGGCGAGGCCGGCCGCACATAACCCCCGGGCAGCAGCACGTCGATGCCGGGCTCATGCTGCAACTCGGCAGCGGCCGGCAGCGAGGTCGTCACCACGGTCAGTCCTTCCATGCCACGCAACTGCCGAGCAATGGCCAAGGTAGTCGTACTGCCATCGAGCATCATGGTCTGGCATCCGCGAGTCAGATCGACGGCGGCCATCGCGATCGCCATTTTTGCCTCGCGGTTGGTGTTGACGCGGTCGAGGAACGTGAACTCGAAAGTCGCTCGCTCTCCGAGGGTTGCCCCACCGTGGGTCCGGATCACGCGTCCGTCCTCCGCGAGACTTTCGAGGTCTCGACGAATGGTCATCATGCTAACCCCGAGCTCACTGGCAAGCTCCCCGACGAGACAAGTACCTCGCTGAGCAACCAGCGTCCGAATATGGGCGAGGCGCGAGCTGCGGTCCATACGAGCATCAATCTTTTTCGTGGCGTTCGACATACAATACCCCTGGCTTACGTACACGTTTAATGACTACATATGTTCAATATGAACATTCCCGACGGAGGTGTCAATAGGCTTTTATGCCTTTATAATGTATTTTTTCTCTCATCTGGTGGTTGACACGCCCAATCCCCCATGATAGGTTATGTTTAATGTGAACACTGCCCCATGACCGGTGGGGGGGTGAAATGCGAGCGACGAGGCTCTAGTATGAGGAGATAGACATATGAGTTATGATGGTAGAGCGATTCGACTTGGTCGACTCATGGGAGATGGTCACGCCGTAATTATTGCAGTCGATCACGGGATGTTCGACGGGCCGATTCCGGAAATGGAGAATCTTCCCGCGACCGTCGCGAAGATCCATCCCGCCGTCGACGCGGTTCTGCTTGCCCCGGGAATGCTCCGTCATTGTCACGCGATCTTCTCGAGACCCAAGCGGCCACTGGCCGTGGTACGGCTGAACTGGAACACGGTTTATTGCTTTCACCTTGGGTACAAGGGAGCGAAAAGCGTTTATTGTTACGACCCGGAGGATGCGATTCGGGCCGGCATGGATATTGCCTTGGTGTCGCTGACCTTGCAGACCGGCGACGAACAGCGAGACGCGGAGAACGTCGAGGTGTTCTCGAAGCTGACCACGGCTTGCCACGCAATGGGAATCCCGGTCATTGGCGAGTATTTTCCGGCGGATGCAGGGGCGATGACGCCCGAACAAATGCACGAAGATATTCTGATGGGAAGCCGCATCGTCGCGGAACTTGGTGCCGATGCCATCAAGACCTTTTGCACGTGTGATTTCTCGGCCGTCACGGCCAGTTGCCCGGTGCCCGTATTTGGGCTCGGTGCCGAACGCCTGCCTACCCAACGGGAGGCTCTGGATTTGGCTGCGACCGAGGTGGCAGCGGGGGCGGGTGGTGTCGTGTTTGGCCGCAATGCCATCCAGGTACCGGATCCCGCCGCGTTCCAGGCCGCCCTTTGCGAAGTCGTAAAGGACGCCCAGACGGTCGATACCGTGGTCAAGAAATACAAATTAGAGTAGTGATTGATAAGTTCGCTTACAAACCGTTTTCATTTTTAGCCGCGTGGCTTCATGCCCGCGCTCGGGGCAGTAAACAAAAAACGCATTTGATTTTTGTGAAATTTATCCAATATCAACAACTCATCGCTGTTTTGTGATAGTGACAAAGCGCGGGCATAAAGCCACGCGGCTAAATCATGATTTCATAATCGAATTTATCAATCAGGACACTAGAGTAGCGATTTCCCGTGCGACGGAAACCGACCTGGAGGATACATGCCCGGCCCATCCCCGAAACCATGCGTTGGCCTTTTGGCACTCACGCTCGAATTCTACGAGAGCAAGATGCCCGATCTGCGTCCGGGGCGCGAAAATTGGCTGCGAAAAACGGTGTTGCCGGCGTTGGAAACCGTCGCCGAGGTGCGATTCGACCAGGCGGTCTATCGTCGGGAAGACGTCGATAACATCGTGCGGGAATTCGAACGGGATGGTGTCGAGGTTCTTCTGGTAGTCTGCCTGACCTATTCGCCAAGTCTCTTATCGCTGCCGGCTCTCCAGCACACGAGTCTTCCGATTGTCGTTTGGAATACTCAGGAACTGTTTGCCGTCGACGCGGACTTCGATGGAAAAGCGATGATCGCCAATCATGGCGTGCACGGAACGCAGGATTTGTGCAACGTTTTGGCGAGAGGGAAAGTTCCGTTCGAGTACATCACCTCACATCTGAACGACTCCGATGCGATAGCCAATTTAGCGGAAATCCTGACCGCTGGGGCGGCCGTCTCGCGCCTGCGGCATACCCGGCTGGGTTTGATGGGCTATCCGTTTCCCGGGATGGGTGACATGGCGGTTGACACGGCTCATCTGGCGAATACGCTCGGCTGCCAATCGATTTCGATCGCCGTCGAAGAACTCAACGAACGAGCGGAAGCTGTTGGCGGCGAGGAAGTCCTGGAGCTGACGAACGTCTATCGGCAAACGTATCTGGTAGCGGACGACATTGTTGACGAGGATCTCGAAGCCACCGCGCGGGTGGAGTTGGCGCTTAGGTCCATGGTTGCCGACTACCGATTGGACGCCGTAACCTATCAGTTTCTGGCACTCGGAGAGAGTGAACAAACCATGACTCTGCCGTTTGTCGCTGCCGGCCGACTCATGGCCGAGGGCATTGGGTTCGGTGGCGAGGGAGACTTGGTGGCCGCCACCGGCTCCTGGTTCTTGAACCAACTCGCGCCGCCGGCGACCTTCAGTGAAGTGTTTACCACCGATTTCGGCGGCAATGCGTTGCTGATGAGTCACATGGGCGAGGCGAACGCGGCGATGGCCCGATCCGACTGCAAAATCCGTTTGGTGGCTCGGCAAAAAGGAATTGTGCCAACCCGTCGGCGACAGTTGGCCCTGGCCGTGAGCTTGGAACCCGGGCCGGCCACACTCTGTTGCCTCACCTTGGGAGCTGCCGGGCGATGGCGGATGATTACCGGCCGAGTCGAAGTCGCCGATTTCGGACCGCTGGAGCCGTTGACGGTTCCGCATTTCAAGCTCCGGATCCCCAACGGCGACGTTCGCCAGTGGCTAACCGCGTATGCAAAGGCGGGGGGAGCACACCACAATGCCGTCTGCTTCGGCGATGCAACCGCCAAAATTCGCTCGGCCGCCGGCCTGCTGGGCGCGGACTACATCGAGATCTCTTGACGGTCGTCAAGTCGTTCTCTTGTTGGTACGATGCCGCGGCGCCGGGAAGGCGGCTCCCGGTTTCGGTCGTTTCGCTGTAGAGGGTATTCAGGGAGAAAGACATATATGTTCCTGGGACTGGATCTAGGAACCAGCAACATCAAGGTGCTGGTTGTCGACACGAATGGTTCAATCGTCGGCCAGGGGGCCGCTTCGGTCGAACGCATAAACACGCCTGACGGTGGTGTCGAGCAAGACATTGAACAGATCTGGAATGCGACTTGCCAGGCCATTCGCCAAGCCACCGAGCAGGCGGGCGGGCGGCAGATTCGGGCCGTGGGCGTATCGAGCCAAGGCGGAGCATTGCAGTTGCTCGATGATGGGAACCGCCCTCTCGGCCCCGTGATCAGTTGGCTCGATAGGCGAGGCAAGCCGTTCAACCACCGACTTGAGCAGCGACTGGGCGAAGCGTATCTGATTTCCCATACGGGCTGCAATTTCATGGGGATGACTCCCGGGCAGATCCTGCGTCTCCACGAGCAATCGCCGGCTCTGTTGGCAGCGGCCCGGTCCATCGGATTCGTGGGCGACGTGATTGTCGGGCGGCTGTGTGGACGGCGGGCTCACGACCCAACGAGCCTGTCGATCGCGATGCTTTTCAACCCAAGCCTGGGACGCGAAGATACCGATCTGCTCGCTGAATTGGGGATTCAAGACAAGCCGCTGCCGGATCTCTTGCAGGCAACCGAGTCGGCGGGCTCTCTGCAAAACGATTTGGCCCGCGACTTGGGGCTGCCCGGCGGCATACCCGTCTCGCCGGCGGTTCACGATCAATACGCGGCTTCGCTCGGCGCCGGAGCGGTTGGCGAAGGGGACGTGCTGGTCGGAACCGGTACGGCGTGGGTCCTCCTGGCAGTCACCGGCCGGCTGGCACCGCCGATCGCCAAACGAACTTTCGTCTGCCCGCACCCCGTCGACGGCCTGTTCGGACAGTTGCTTTCCATGGGCAACGGCGGGTCGGCGCTGGAGTGGGTGCTGAAGATCACGGGCCAACACGAGCTGGATCCCGCATCGCTTGATGAACTACTCGCGTCGGTTGCGCCGGGAGCAGAGGGACTTCTGTTTTGGCCGCTGTTGGCAAGCAACGAGCCGACCGTCTCGCTGTCGCTGCCCGGCGGTCAACTCGCGGGACTGGCGATGCGTCACTCGGCGGGCCATTTGACCCGGGCGGTGGTCGAGGGTATGGCCTGCGAACTGACTCGCCACCTCGACTGGCTCACCAAGGCGGGATTCGAGGCAAGGCGGCTCATCATGACCGGACACGCCGCGCGAAGCCAAGTGACGCCCCAGGTGGTGGCCGATGTGGCCGATCGATCGGTTACCTGCGTCGAACGATCCGAGGTCAGCTCGCTCGGGGCGGCCATGATTGCCCGGTCACTGGTCGAGACCGGCCCGCTTGCCGATCTGGCCAAGTCACTCGTGCCCGATTATCGAACGGTCGTGCCCGATACGAACCGAGATACCTACCAAGACCTGTTCCGTCAGTACGTCGCGGCGTTTCTCGACCGAGACAGGAAGAAAACGGAGTCCCCATGACGCACCTCCCCCTTCACCATGTCTGGCAGTATACCGATGTCGACCTGGCATTCTGGACACGTCATCTGGAAGATTGGCTGCCACGGCGGATCTTCGATGCGCATACTCACGTCAACGAACCGCAATTCCGCATCGAGCAGTGCACCGAGGAGAAGCGC
>JASFHG010000272.1:0-5693 GCA_050123355.1 Planctomycetia bacterium | reverse complement strand
TTCGACCCGGAATAGGGCACGCTTCGCGGCCCAATTCCGGCTTGACGATGTAACTTTAAATACCTGAGACTCAATAGCCGCCGAGCTTGTTCGGCGTTTTGCGGTCTATTTGAAACCGCGCCGTGATTTATCGGTTGGCTTGTTTTTGGGAAAACACATAACCGTCCCATCTTCTTGTACCTAAGCGCCGAACAAGCTCGGCGGCTAAAAAGGACGCGGTAAAACTTCTCTGTAATACTATAGCTTTTTGTTCTTCGGGGCGTTTTGTGATCTTTGGTAAGTATTAACCTCTTTTTTGGCAAGGGTTTACGGCTCGCCCGTTGTCACGGCTCGGCCGGTATGCGATAATCGGGAGGATGAATACTGACCGACCGAGCCCGATTCTTGATGTGCGAGGTTTCTCGTGCGCGATCGGCGGGAAGTCGATCGTCCGGGATGTCACGTTTTCCGTCCAGCGGGGGGAGTCGGTCGCGATCATCGGGCCGAACGGGGCGGGGAAGACGACCCTTCTGAAATGTATCGATGGTATTTTGCCCGGCGTGGGTGGAGAGATCCAAATCGACGGTCGGCCGATCGCCGACTACTCTCGCAAGGAGCTGGCCAAGCGGATCAGCTACGTTCCTCAGGCGGACGGCTATACGTTGCCGTTTACGGTCGAGCAATTCGTCCAGATGGCGCGCTACCCGTACCTCAGTCCGTTCCATCCGGTCGGTCGGGACCAGATTGAGGTGGTTCGGCAGGTGATGGAGCAGACCGACATCTCGCAGTTTGCCGACCGTGTGCTCGACACGCTCAGCGGCGGTGAACGGCAAACAGTTTTTCTCGCGGCGGCCGTTGCGCAGGAGTCGCCGATCATGTTGCTTGACGAGCCGACCGCGTTTCTCGACTATCGCCATCAAGACGAGATCCGCCAACTTTTGGCCGAGATTGCCGGCCAGTCTGACTTGACGACCGTTTGCGTTACTCACGATGTCAATCGGGCGGCGATGGAGAACGACCGCGTGATCGCGCTGCGAGAGGGCCAAATCGTGTTTGACGGGCAGCCCGAGGCGCTGATGAACGAAGCGACACTCGAGTCGATCTACGCCTGCCGCTTCATGCTGATCGATCGCCCCGATATTCCTTTACCAATGGTCGTGCCGTTGAAACATTGATCCCTAGAGACCTGAGACATTCATGAAGCCCAAAACTACGCTCTACGTGTTCTTTTTGCTCGCCGTCGTGGTGCTGTGCGCTGCGCCGTTTGTGGGCATGAGCGGAATGCCATGGGAAAAACTTTGGGACAAAATCATTTTGCCCTACCGGCTGCCGCGAGCAGTGATTGGTTTTCTCGCGGGGGCCGGGCTGGCGACCGCCGGGATGACGTTCCAGGCGATGTTCCGCAATCCGTTGGCGACCCCCTTCACGTTAGGCGTCTCCAGTGGCGCTGCTCTTGGTGCGTCGGTCGCGATCTATTGCGGCGCCAGATTGGAATGGCTTATCATCCGGTTGAATCTGCTGCCTGAGTCCCAAACGGCCAGTATGTATATCGCACGGCTGGGACTCCAGACTGTCTTGGCGTTTGTCGGAGCGGTCGGGACAATCGGGCTGATCTATCTGATCACGCGAATCAAGCGAGACATGTCCACCGCGACCATGCTCCTGGCGGGTGTCGCGCTGAGCTACTTTTTTTCGAGCATAATTCTCATCTTCCAATACCTGGGCAGCTATGGCGAAGCGTTTCAGATGCTGCGTTGGGTGATGGGCGGCTTGTCGGGCGTTTCGTGGCCTGATGACGTCTTTATTCTTGGACCGTTCGTGTTGCTCGCGTCAGTGGTTGTCTGGTGGTTCATGCACGACTTGAATTTGCTGACGACCGGCGAGTCGCTCGCGGCCAGTCGCGGTGTGAACGTCGAACGGGTGAAGCGGTGGCTCTTTTTCGTCGTTTCGCTCATGGTTGGTGCGGTCGTCGCGGTCTGCGGTCCGATCGGCTTTGTCGGCCTGATGTCGCCCCATATTTGCCGGATGATCATCGGCCCGGATCACCGCTACCTGATGCCCGCCTCGTGGCTCTTCGGCGGCACGTTCCTGGTCGTCTGTGACACGGTGGCCCGCACGGCGATGGCCCCGACAGAGTTTCCCGTCGGTATTATCACCGCGCTGCTCGGCGGCCCGTTTTTTATCTGGCTCTTGCTGCGGAAGTGAGAGCTTTTTTAGCCGTCGAGCTTGCTCGTCGCTTGGGTGCAAGAAAATAAGCACCGGAAGATATTTTCCCGAAAACAAGCCAACCGATAAATCACAGCGCATGCGAAAATAGAACGAAATCGACGAGCAAGCTCGACGGCTAAATGAAGGTGCAAAAAGATAAGCGGGTGACCGTTCAGCAGCCCAAAATCTTGGCCGTGACGAGCCAGCGGAGTTCGCCTTCGCCGAGGGCGGGCGTGTCGTAGAAACGGATCGCACAGATGGCTCCCTTGGCCAAGCGGATCCAGCCGGCCTGACCGATCAGCGCGGCCGCCATCCGGCCGACGTCGGGAGCGTGACCGACCCAAACGACCGACTCGACCTCTTCCGACTGCTCGGCAGTCCACTCGACAAGCGACTCCAGCTCGCTGCCCGGTTTCAGCTCGTCCAACTCGACGATCTCCGGTTTCGGTTCGAGATGATCGGCGATCAGCTCGGCCGTCTGCCGGCATCGGACCAACGGGCTGGTCGCGATCAGTTCGGGCGAAAAGTCGCGATCGGTTATCTTTTCGAGGACCGAAGAGAATCGATTGACCCCTTTATCGGTAAGCGGACGCTGGAAATCGTCGGGCCACTCGGGATCCCCAAAGTGACCGGCCCAAGCGTGACGTACTAGGTAGAGCATCATGGTAAGGTCCTCGTGTGTTTTTAGCCGCCGAGCTTGTTCGGCGCTTTCGTTCTATTTTTAACCAACGTTGCGATTTATCGGTTAGCTTGTTTTTAGGGAAAGCACATTCCCGCTCTCGTTTTTTGCCCCCCAGCGCCGAACAAGCTCGGCGGCTAAATAATGAAAACTATTCCAAACCGTATTGTTTCAGTTTCTTGTAAAGCGTGTTTCGGTTGATGCCGAGTCGAGCGGCCGCTTTGACCTGGACGTTGTCGCACTGGTTCATGATCTGGGTCAGCAGTTCCCGCTCCACACGGTTGACGATCTGGGCGTGCAGGTTATCCGCGTCCGGCCCGGCCGCCTCGATTCCTTGCTCGACCAGTGAGCCGGTCAGCGCGTTGATGTCGGTCATCTGCCGGATCCGCGGTCGACGTTGGCCGAGGACCGCCTCGGGTAACAGGTCGATCGTCAGCTCGTCCCCGGGCGCCAAGACGACCGCTCGCTCGACGTAATTTTGGAGCTCGCGGACGTTGCCCGGCCAGTCGTAATCCTGTAGGGCCTTCATCGTCTCGGGCGAGATGTGCGGGACGTGGCGGTTGTTCTCTTCGTTGTAGTAGCGGATGAAGTGGCCGACCAGCTCGGGGATGTCCTCGCGCCGCTCGCGGAGCGGAGGGACGTAGATCGTCACGACGTTCAGCCGATAATACAGGTCCTCGCGGAACCGGCCGAGTTGGACCTCCTCGAACAGGTCACGGTTACTCGCGGCGATCGTTCGCGTATCGACGCGGATGGTCTGCGTGTCGCCGACTCGCTCGAATTCGTGCTCTTGCAGCACGCGGAGCAACTTGACCTGGAGTTTCGCGGTGGTCGAGTTGACCTCGTCGAGAAAGACCGTGCCGGTATGTGCCGCCTCGAACCGTCCGATCCGGTTGTCGACCGCCCCGGTGAATGAGCCGCGAACGTGCCCGAAGAGTTCGCTTTCCAGCAGGTTCTCGGCCAAAGCACCGCAGTTAACCCGAACGAACGGGCCGCTGCCTCGCGGGCTGAGACGGTGGATCGCGTTGGCGATCAGCTCCTTGCCCGTGCCCGTCTCGCCGAGCAGGAGGACCGACGCGTTCGACAGCGCGACTTGGCGAGTCAATCGATAGACCGCCTGCATCGCCGGACCCGATCCGATCAGTTCTGGCGTCGGAGAATGGAACGCATCCATATCAGATTGAGGCGAAAATCGGGACAAAGTTTTTACTCGTTCATGTCGTCGATATATTTTCGGAGTCGCTCGAGCTCGTCGGTGACGTTGCGGAGCTTGAGCATGTTGTCCACTCGCTTGAGTAGCTCGATTTTGTTGACCGGCTTGCTGAGGAAGTCGTCGCATCCGGCGGCGACAGCCCGCTCGATATCGCCGAGCTCGTTCAGGGCCGTCACCATCAGGATCATGATGTCGGCGGTCGCCGGATCTTCCTTGAGCTTCTTGCACACTTCGAAGCCGCTGAGCTTGGGCATCATGATGTCCAGCAAGATCAAGTCGGGCCGCGATTCGGCCACCTTCGCGAGCGTGTCGGCTCCGTCCACCGCGATCGTGATGTCGCAGTCCGTGTTACAAAGATAGGCTTCCAACAGCTCGACGTTCGTCGGGTTGTCGTCGGCGATCAATACTCTATTTCTCGTGGTCATCGTTTTTTGGTAGGTGCTTGGGCACCGTTGGGGAAAATGGGTTTTAATTAGCCGCCGAGCTTGTTCGGCGCTCTTCGATCTATTTTAACCAGCGCTGCAATTTAATCGGTTGGTTTGTTTTTGGGAAAATTTGTTGCCGTTCTCGTTTTCTTGCCCTCAAGCGACGAGCAAGCTCGACGGCTAAGGGGGGTTATCGATTTATTATCTTTATCGGTCTGCCGGGACGGGGAACTGGGAGCAGAGTTCGAGCACTTCGCCGCGGATCTTGGCCAGCAAGGCCTCGTCTTGTGGTGATTTCAGGGCCGTGATGATCCAGTCGCCGATCTTCTTCATCTCGTCCGTGCCCATCCCTCGTGAGGTCAAGGCCGGGGTGCCGATCCGGACGCCCGACGGGTCCATCGGCTTCCGTTGATCGAACGGGATCATGTTCTTGTTGATCGTGATCGCACATTTTTCGAGCGTGTCTTCCGCCTCGCTGCCGGTCGTGCCCAGCGGTGTGACGTCGGCCAGGATCAGGTGGTTGTCGGTGCCGCCGCTGACCAGGGCCATGCCGCCGGCCGTGAACGCCTCGGCCAAGGCCTTCGCGTTGTCGACCACCTGTTGGATGTACTTCTTATAGTCGTCGCCGAGCGCTTCCTTGAAGCAGACCGCCTTGCCGGCGATGACGTGCATGAGCGGACCACCTTGGATACCGGGGAAGACGGCCCGATTGATCGCCTTGAGGTGCTCCTGCTTGCAGAGGATCATGCCGCCGCGCGGACCGCGGAGCGTTTTGTGGGTCGTGGTCGTGACGAAGTCGGCCACCTTGATCGGGTCGTCATGCAGCTTTGCGGCGACCAGACCGGCGTAGTGGGCCATGTCGACCATCAGCAACGCGCCGACCTCTTTGGCGATCTCGGCGAACTTGCCGTGCTCGATCTCGCGCGGGTAGGCACTCGCGCCGGCGACGATCAGCTTCGGCTTGTGCTCGCGAGCGGCGGTCGCGACCTGGTCGAAGTCGATCCGGTGCGTCTTTTCATCGACTCCGTAGGCGACGAAGTTGTAGAGGATGCCGGACGAGTTGATCTTCATGCCGTGGCTCAAGTGTCCACCGTGGGCCAGATTCAGGCCGAGGACCGTGTCACCGACGTTGAGGGCCGCCAGATAGACCGACATGTTCGCCTGGGCCCCACTGTGCGGCTGGACGTTG
>JASFHG010000271.1:0-5703 GCA_050123355.1 Planctomycetia bacterium | reverse complement strand
AAAAATGCTTGCTCTAATTGGAGGTTGTTTTTGCTGAATTTTTCGCGTGCATTTCAGCAAAAGAAGTTATTTTTGCCGACGAACGAATCCCAACAGGGCGACCGCGCCGACGAGGATCATGACGATCGTGCTCGGTTCGGGCACCGCTTCCGTGTAGGTGACCGTCAGTATCGGGTTGTAGCTTGTCGAGACCGTGTTGTCGTCCGTATGGATTTGGAACAGGTGTCGGCTTGCGTCGTTGCCACCTTCTTCTGCAATACGCAAAAGCGTGTAGATTGTTCCCGATCCGTCGAGTGCCACTTGTGCCGCATCGACAAAAGCGGTGCTGCTGGCCAGGGTGATGGCTTCGTTGGCAGTCATGGTCTTTGGGTTGTCAACCACCGAGGACAAAAGCGACGAATAATCGCCACCCTGGGTGGTCCAAGCAACGACGGGAACACTCATGGTGTTGCGATCGGCGTAGTTGGCTTCATCTTCGTTGAACGATCCGATGAGTTCGAACAACTGGAGCGTTGCGTCCGCATTGACGCTGGTCGAGTCGTCACCTTTGGCAAAAAGCGTCAAGGTAACGCTGTCGATGATCGAACCGGCCGGAATATCCGAGATATCAAAGCCGAACAGGCCACGATAGGGCAAGGTGCTTCCGTCGTTCTTGTCACCGATCAGGAAGGAAGCGCCACCTTCGTTGGTGCTGCCTTGGGTGGTGCCGTGAATTGTAACGACATCGGTTTGATACGTGCCGTCGGGCGAAACGTCTTCTTGGAACGTCATGACCTCAGCCAAGGCTGGAGATCCCAATAAACAGACGACTGCAAAAGCAGTTAACAATAACTTCATCTTCATAGAAATGTCTCCTCAAAAAGTAGTACTTGTGAAAAAAGAGGAATATATGAGGCCCCGTGACTGAATACTCGGTTTCCGGTCTTGTTCAGTCTCGATTTTCAAGGAAAGCGTTCCTACACGGAGATCGTATGTTGCATTTTATGACCGATGCCACTGAAATCCGATTGTATTTACAGGTAGGTATCTTTCAATTTATTCGATGCTTATTATTAGGATAATTTCGGATTTTATTGCTATAGCACCAGGTATAGGTATTGATGTATTAACATCTATGCTGGAGTGGCATGAATGGTTATCCGGCCTTAGGAGGGGGTGAAATGCAATAGAATGGGGCTTTGAGAAGGATTCGAGGGTGTGTCCACGATTGGGCGAGTGATCGAGTTGCTAGAAAAGACTCGTCGAGCGCGGAATTTTCGGAGCCGGGATTGGAAACCGGTTCTAGTGATTTCCAATCCCGGCTTGAAGATTTAAAGCCCAAAATGTTTGGGGGTTATTTTTTTGCTGCTCGTACGATTCCTGCCGCGAGCAGGAGAGAGACGAGCAAGGCGATCGTGCCCGGCTCGGGAACTTCGACCGGCGGGGTGTTCGCGATACGAACGTTGTCGATCGAATACGCAAAATCGTTTTCGCCACCCAGCGAGTTCATCGCGGTGATGAAGTCGATATAGCTGGTGGTCACTTGGCTGATCATGTTCAGCGGCATGGTAGTCGTGTAGGAGTTGGTGGTTCCTACTTCGCTGACGGTCGCTTCGTAAGTATAGTCCGACTCATGGACGTTAATGACCATTTCATAAACGCCATCTTCCTGGATGGCGAAGCCGCTCCATTCGGACGTCGTGCTGCCGGTACCGGTGGAACCGGCCAGGAATTTGAATTGAAGGCCGTACAGGAAGCTGTCGTCGGGCTTCAGGCCTTGCATCCGAACGCTCCACCCGGTTTGGGTGTTGTCATTATTGTAGTTGTCGTCCGTGGTGCCGGACATATAGAAATAGTCGGAAGTGGTCTTTTCCGTCTGGTAATCAGTCCACATCGTGATGTCATCGAACCGAAGGGAAAACGAGATGTAATAGTCGTCATTGAGGTCGGTCAGGTAAAATCGGCGGCTGAGACCGGACGAGTAGCCATCATTGTTGGACGAGTCTGCCTGGGAATAGGAGAGGTAAGCATTGCTGCCCGTGTAAAGCGGGTTGCTTGTCTCCAGGGTCGCCGCAGCCGTACCGGTTCCGGTTGTGTCGATGTCCCATCCGGTGCGCCAGCCGTCGCCGGCGATACCGGGATAGGTGTCAACACCCGCAGTGCCGCCGTCTTCAAATTCGGCGGTGATCTCGGCGTTGACGATCGGTGCAAGCATACCGAATCCAACGGCGAGCAGAAGGATCGCGAGAAACTTCAATTTCATGGTTGTCTCCTTTTGGTTAAAATTAATAAGAAACGTAGGTTAGTCTTGAAAAGTGTTTTGGCGAGCAAGACCGACCCGCGTGATTTTTCAGCCCGCAATATCCATTGCGAGTATTATATCACCAAGCTTCGTTGCCGGTAAAAGATTTGGCAAAACATGCGTGCATATGTGAACGTATGTTCACGTTACGTTTTGCTTGGTCTTTTGCAAGAAACTGATGATTGTTGTCGAAGATCATGAGGATCTAAGTCTTGCCGGGGGGTCGCAGAATGTTCTGCCTGACCGGTCGGGAACCGTTTGGATTCTCGATGTCAGGGCCGCGGTCTGTTTTTGGCGGCCCTGTCTATTTTCGCTACCGTGTTTTTGCAAGGAAAGCGACGATACTCTTGTCGTGCTTTGGTTTGCAATTCGCGGATGAGAAATAGAAAGTGAAAAGGCTTTTCTTTCCTCATCCGATGACCAATTGTATTTATAGATACGTATCTTTCAATTCCTTTACCTTGAAAAATACATGAAAATTGAAATTCACGACGGTTTTGCTAGGTATTGGTATTAATTCTATTGATACCTTTTGGTTGAAAAAATAGCGCCTTTGGCTCGAAAGAAGGGAAGGTGACGCAAGAGAAAACGCCGCAAAGCTCCCCGAAGGCATCACATTATTTTCTGGGAGGTCTAGAGTGGTTCCAGACCGGTCGCGAAACGCCGAGGTCAAAGAACCCGATTTTAAGAATCGCCCGGTTTTCGAAGGCTCTTTAAGAAGTCGCTCCGGTCGTAGTTGGGCGTGGCACCGTGGGACGAACAGACGAACGCGGCGATTTGGGTCGCGCGTTGGAGGATCGTCGCCAGGTCGCGACCTTCGAGCCGACCCATCGCCAACGCGGCCGTGAACGAGTCCCCTGCCCCGACCGTATCGGCCACCTCGACCGGGACGCCCGGATGGTTGGCCACGTCGTCCGGCGTGATGAGCTTCGCCCCGTCGCTCCCTTTCGTCAGGGCGATTAGGTCCAGGCCGAACCGCTTCAGCAGGATCCGCAGCGCGGTGTCTTCTTCCGCTTCTCCTTCTTCGTCCAGCACGTTTTCGGGCAGCCGGATCGAGAACATCCGGCCGAGCACGGGCAGCTCTTCGTCGTTGAGCTTCAGGATCGTGGCCGCTTTCAGCCCGGCGGTGAGGATCTCTTGGTCGTAGTATTCCTGACGCAGGTTGATGTCGAAGATCCGGAGCGAATCGCTCGGCGTATGGTCCAAAAACGCACGGATCGTCTCGCGCGAGGTCTCGTTCCGCTGGGCGAGCGAGCCGAAACAGACGGCGTCGGTTTCTTCGGCCAGCGTGAGCAGCTCGGGTCGGCTCGGGAGGAAGTCCCACGCGACCGGGTGATGGATAATATAAGTCGGTTTGCCCTGCTCGTCGAGCTCGATCGAGACGGTCCCGGTCGGATGGTCCGGGTCGACGGCCAGGTAGTCGGTCGTCAGGTCGAGCTGCCGGATCTGATCGGCGATCTCTTGCCCGAGCGGGTCGTCACCGATACAGCTAACGACCACGCCGCGACCCCCTTGCGCGTTGGCATGATAGGCAAAGTTCCCCGGTGCCCCGCCCAGCTGCTTCCCTTCCGGCAGAAGGTCCCACAGCACTTCCCCAATCCCGACGAGCAACGGTTTATCCTTCATGATCTTCGACATCTCCTGAGCAAAATCGATACGAGTTGGAAGCCCTTAAACCATCTATTTTGAAGCGTTTAAGCCCCACATGCAAGCCCCCCATCTTGGCTTGTTTATGTACCTGAAAAATGATAAAATCTTTGATGGTTTTGTGCCCAAGCCGAAATTGGGCCGCGAAGCGTGCCCTATTTTGGGTTAGAACTGCGAACCAAGTGTCATGCAGAACCCGAAATAGGTCCTGCTTCGCAGTCTCAATTTCGGCTTAGGAGTTTGGGATAGTGATGTTTAATTTTTAACCGCGATATTTTTTCATGCCTGACGAACGCGACGATTTTGAATTGCTGAATGACTATCTGGAGAAGCTCCAGGACGACACGGAGGAGATACCGATGCCAGAGGAGCTGCTCGAGCGGCGGCCGGAGCTGAAGTCGATGCTGAAGTATCTCGACATCCTGCACGGTTTCGCGGCCGAGTCGGATCAAGAGCCGCCGGCAGACGACGATCTGGTCGATCCGGACGATTCGTTCGTCGGCCAGCAGTTCGGCGAGTACCACCTCGAGGCCGAGCTGGGCCGCGGCGGGATGGGGATCGTCTATCGCGCGCGGCACAGTACGCTCGATCGGACGGTCGCGTTGAAGATGGTCCTCGACGGGCATCTCGAGTCGACCGAGCATCGACGCCGCTTTCAGGCCGAGGCGAAGGCGGCCGCGCGCTTCCGGCACCCGAATATCGTCCACATCCACGAGGTGAGCGAGCTGCTGGGTCGCCATTATTTCACGATGGACTACATCGAGGGGGAGAACCTGGCCGATCGGATCGCGCGCGGGCCGGTCCCGGCGGACGAGGCGGTCCGGATCATCGCGGCCGTCGCACGGGCCATCGGCCACCTGCACGATCAAGGCGTCATCCACCGTGACATCAAGCCGTCGAATATCCTGCTCGACGCGGACGGCACCCCGTTCGTGACCGACTTCGGGCTGGCCAAGGTGTTCGAAGGGGACGGGATCAAGACCGCGACCGGGATCATCGCGGGCACGCCCCGTTACATGTCGCCCGAACAGGCCCTGGCCCAGAACGACCGGATCGGCCCTGGCAGCGATATATATAGCCTCGGCACGATCTTCTACGAGCTGCTGACCGGCATGCCCGCGTTCGACGACGAGACGCCGGTCGAGATTCTCATGCAAGTGGTCTCGCGCGAGCCGCCGCTACCGCGCACGATCAACCGCCGCATCCCGCGATCGTTGCAGCAGATCTGTTTGAAGTGCATGTCGAAGGAGCCGGAGGATCGTTACGAGTCGGCCGAGGCGCTGGCCAACGACCTGGACCACTACACGCGTGGCGAGCCACTCGACACGCCCGGCCCGGGCGTGCGCCGCCGACTGGTCCGCTGGTGCCGACGTCAACCGGCGCTGGCGACTCGGTTGGCCGGGTTCACGGTCTTCTACGTCGTCGCTTGGTTCAACGTCAGCATGGCGACGGTCAACCGGGCGTTCCACGTCCAGATCTCCCTGATCCTGCTGGCCTGGGCACTGGCATCGGTCCTCTGTCAGCAGTTGCTCAACAGCCGTCGCTGGTCGATCCCGGGCCAATTTCTCTGGGGGACCCTCGACATGATTTTCCTGTTCGCCGTCCTGCGCGAAGCGAACGGGCTGGTCAGCCCGTTGATGGTGGTCTACTTCGTCCTGATCGCCACGTCCGGCCTCTGGCTGCGCGAGCGTTTCGTCTGGTTCATCTCCGCCGGCTCGCTATTATCCTACGGCCTGCTCCTGCTCGATTTCCACTTCTGGCGACACGACATCCTC
>JASFHG010000270.1:0-5719 GCA_050123355.1 Planctomycetia bacterium | reverse complement strand
ACGAGAAAACTAAAGCTATCCTCACCATAATAATCCGGGTCAGGTGTATATCGGACCTCGCCAGTAACTGGATTGAAACTATCGATGGTGCCGTGCTGAGGAGACGTAACAATGACATAGGTCAACGCCTGCACAAAATCATTTTCACCATCACTACCCGTCAATGCAATAAGATTGTCGGAAGAATCTTCATAAATAGAAGTCACGTTTTGGGGATCGGCGACAGGAACATGGTTGGCCGCTTTTATGTTTATCGTGATAGTTCCTGAAGTTGACAGAGCTCCGTCACCTAACATGACATGGATTATATCCGCATCTACGTTATTACCGTTATGTGTGTAGGTAATTTTTCCTGTCGTTGGATCGAAGTCACTTAGTGTACCATTCTCAGCCCAAGAAGAATTGATAAGGGTTTGTACTAATTCAGTATCACCATCGTTACCCAACACCAAACGAATGGATTCTCCTCGCAACACCGTTAATTCGATGCCATCGTATGAGATTAATTCTGGCGAGTCGTTGACCGAATTGACACGTAGCGAAACGGTAATCGGAGCGCTTACCAATTCGATACCTGGCGCATTCTCATTGTTGCTGTCGATGATTACGTATTGAAATTCATCGGCAGCAAAACCTTCCATGATCGCACCGCTGCTTGCATTAGCATAATTGGGATCGGGTACATAAGTAACCTTGCCCGTGGAAGCGTCAATATCAACAATCGTACCGTGGCTTGGCGGCGAAACAATGGCATAAGTAAGCGTTTCGTCGGTGCACGGTCCATCTCCCGTCAAATAAAACGTGTTGGTCGCATCGGTTTCGGTGCTATCTTCTTCTACTGTTATCGGAAAATCGTCAACAGCAGTAGGAGCATGACCAATATTGATAGTAACTGCGGCATTGGCCGAATGGTTCGTAGGCTTGCTACTATCATATACATAGAATTCGAAGGTCACTACCGGGTAGTAGGTTGCGTCGGGCTCGTAGGTGACTTCACCTGTTGTCGAATCGATCGTAACGATACCATGCCCTGACCAACTGCTTGTGTCATGCATAAAGACAAGATTCGATTCTTCCGTTAAATCAATATCGGTTCCTGACAGGAAGAAAGTAACCGGGACACCATGCTGTGTAGAGACGGAAAGCGTATTTGCTACAGGAGCATCGTCAACCTCGGTGACCGTCAAGCTGAAAGTCGCTTCGTGGCTTTCAATTGCGGCATAAACCCCTTCGTCGGTACCGTAGCTTTGAATAACATTGAAGTTAAAGCTGTCCTCGCCATAATAATTTTCATCAGGCGTATACGTCAGATCTCCTGTGGTTTCGTCAAAATTCTCTATGGTGCCGTGCTCTGGATAGGCCGTAATGACATAAATAATCTCGGTAGTAATCTCGGGGGCTGCCGCAATCGGTGTACCCGTGAGCGATATCGAACAACCTGTATCTTCGGACGTTGTACTTGAATCAGCCACTGCAGTTGGTCGTGCCATCAAGTGAATCGTAGTCGTTGCTGCTTCGCTTATGAAAATCTGATCGGGATCCGTGATATCAATCAAGCGGTATTCGAACGTATCGGTTGTTCCTGCGGAGCCGCCTGGCATATAGGTAACTTCACCGGTAGCCGGATCGAAGTCAAAGACAGTCCCTGTCCCTGGCGGCATGATTAGTTGAAGCATCAACGTTTGTTCTTTTTCGGGATCACCACCATCTCCCAGAGTGAGCCTTATTGCTCCATCTAATGGAACATAAAGGTCCAAGGTGTTTGCATACGGAGCATCTTCGACGGGCGTAACATAGATATCTACTACTCCAGCATCGCTGTAAGTTTCAATTTCGCCAGTTCCCGGAACGATCTGAATTTCTTCTCCGGTTCCCGTGTCAACAATCTCAGCATAGTAAGCACGATATTCGAATGAATCCGGTCCGTTGTAGTTTTCGTCGGGTATATATCGTAACACATAGTTTATGGTTCCTGGTTCACCCCCTGCCGCCATTTCCTGAACGATCTTGCCATGTTCGGGCTCAACCGTTATTTCGTACATAACAAAGTGGTCCGTGTCGGCCATGCCACCTATGACATTGGGGGTGAGCACGATCGATTCATCCTCCAGAGTTTCCCCGCTTATCGGACAGGCAACAAAAGCTGTACCGTCCGAAGTCAGATTAATGCTGACGGTGCCTACATTGCTCGTACCTCCCTCATCCTCCAGGGTATACGTAAAAGTATCCGTTCCCGACGCCGCGTTTGGAGTGTAATAAACAATGTCACCAAAGACCTCGTAAGAACCTTGAGTCGGAGGGGTTTGGATCGTTAAGGTGAGATCGGTTCGCGAACCATCATCACTTCCGAGGACAAGTCGAAGTGGGATGTCTTGTGTTGCCGTGACGGTTGGTGAAGTAGCAACCGGTGCGTCGTAAACCGCATCGATGACAATATCAACCGTGATAGGAATGGAAGTAGTCCCGTCACCAGCGATGGAGTAACAGAATGTATCTGTGCCGTTGTAATTTGGATCAGGTTCGTAACGGAGACGCCCTAAAGCATCAAGGCCGGTCCAAGTCCAAGTTCCATGCTCCGGTTCTGTAAGCATGGTAAAGTTGGCAATACCTGAACCGTCATCATCCTCTCCGAGTATCTGAATATAAATGGATCCATCTTCAGATACATGAACCGTTTCCAATGGGCTGGCCACGACAATATTGGACTTAAGAACAAAAGAGATACTTCCTGTCGAGTTGGCAATGGCCCCACCGCCAGCAGTGTCATCATCGGTTAGCGTGTAGGTAAAGGAAGCATCACTACTATCTGGCGTATAATAAATAGTTCCTGTCTCAGGATCAAAGTCCTCCATTGTTCCTGATGACAGTGTGGTGTTTGTGAGTTCTAGAGTTTGCGTTACTTCAGAATCACCATCCGTTCCCAAGAAAATACGGACACGGTCATTTAGTCCTATTTCAAGCGTTGAGTTAACCACGGTAGGACTTTTATTTACCGGCACAACATAAATACAAAAAGAATTTGATTCTGTATTGCTAGTACCGGATTCCGTGGAAGTAAAGTCAAAGAAATCGATCCCAGTGAAATCAGGATCAGGCGTGTAGACAACTCCTCCTGAGGAATCAATCGGACCTACGGTCCCATGTTCTGGCATGCCAATCAACTCAAGATCCAACAAACTTGGATCGCCCAAATTGACATAAATGGATAAATCTTCATCCGTTTCGGCATAAAGATTTTCACCTACTTCCGACAGATCGGTAAATTTTATCTCTACTTGAATTTCGTGACTGGTAAATATAGGTGTAGAAGTTGCATCGTCGATAATAGTATATGTGTAGGTAAAACTGTCTGTGCCATCAGTGGTCCAGGTATGGACATAGGTAACTTGGCCCGTATTGGTATCGAAGGCGGTCAAATTACCATCATTCACTTCGCTGCTACTGACCAACGTGTAAGAAATAGATTGACCTTCTTCGAGCTCCTGTGCATCAAGCTGCCAAGTTATAGACTCGCCCAAGACCATCGCCACCGTTTGGTCTTGAGTCAGTGCACCAACCTGAAGAGATACCGCAGCCGGCTTGGCGGCAAGGACGATTCCATTCGTATCTTCCGTAAAGGTCAATGAGTAGACAAAAGCATCTTCGCCAACGTAGCCCGGCTCAGGCTCATAAGTAACTTCTCCGGTAGAGTCGTCCAGACCAACGAGCGTTCCATGCTCGGGTTGGACGAGAATCGTATAGCCACCCGCATTCCAGGTGCCGGATGATTGGTTATGGTCGCCTGCAAGGTTGATTGTTTTTCCAATATATTCACTTTCGCTTACATAAATAATTTTCTCAGTAGCAGTCGGAGCAGACACCACACTAAGATTGACCGTAATGGCATTACTTGTGTAAGGAACACCTTCGATGGTTTCGGTAATCGTATAAGTGAAGTAGGTCGAACCAGTAAACGTCTCATCGGGCGTGAAGACAATCGTCCCTGCTTCTTCATCAGCTAAAGAAAGCTCTCCTGCACTTGGATTATCCAATACAAGACTGCCCAAGTTATAAACGATCTCCTGTTCCACCTCAGGATCGCCATCATTTCCGTCAAGATAAATAACCACTGGCGCCCCTGCCACAAGCGTAACCGTTTGATTCTGACCTGTCGGCACATCGTTGGTATGGCCTACATTGATTTCAACAGTAGTGGGCTGGCTAGTAACCGTCTTTGTTATCCCATCAATCACGACATCATAGGATACGGTAAAATCGAAGCTGTCCGTGCCACAAAAATCAGAATTGGGTATATAAGTACGATTTGCAGCAGTACCCGAGGTAAGGTTTCCATTGCTGGGCCATCTTACAATATCATACGTATAACCACTTCCGCCTGATCCGTTTAAGTTAAAGGACACCCCAGTTACTGAATCCTCTTCGACGCTGGGCGTGGTGGAAGGAGCGATAGCAGTGGCCCCATAAACCGTAATGTTAATGCTATTACCAGCAGGTAAGTTGCCATGGTCAATGATGTTGTATGAGAAAGTATAGGAACCGGGGGCAACGAGTTGAGGATTGAAAACGATCTGACCGGTTATTGGATCAAATGACTCAAACGCTTTTTTAATTTCATCGGAACTTGTTAATTCAATTGTGTAGACGTCGGATTCGTAAGGCACAGCGGTTGTATCGACAAGGCTAAAAGTAATCGGACTGTCACTTTGAACCACCTCGACATCTTCGGACAACATCAGCAATACCGGCGTATCATTGACCGGTAAAACGGCGATATCGAAAGAATAATTATTATTCGTATAACTCCAGGTGAAGGAATCGGTGCCATTGTAGTTGTTGTCAGGAATATAGGCAATGTAATTCGTCAGGTCCACAGTTACACCAGCGCTTGCTATCGCAATACCATTAACAAAAATAGTACCATGTGTCGGAAGGGATTCAATCGATATGTGCTCAAGATTTCCGGTTCCGGCGATTTCAGCAAGGCATGACTTGATCTCTTCGTCATAGGTGTAGTGATCATCATGATCTTCGGGAATCCTCAGTCCGACAACATCGAGGTATGCAATTGCGCTATCTTCACTCCAGATGTCGCTGGCCTGTGCAGCAGACCAATTGAAATTATCGGAACCGCAATAGGCAGACGTCGGCAGGTAACGCAAATAGGCAAGCTCTGAAGACAAAATCGTATCGTTGACATCGAGCATCTGGTCTTCTGCGCCGCCTTGTCCTTCCAGATAAAGAATTCCAAACATCGGCAAGCTATCAATGCGAATCTTGCTTAACGAATCGCCATCATCGTCTGAAAAACTATCTTCGAAGAATGTCGAGCTTGGTCCCGACATAAAATCAAGCCCAGTTGTGAAGCTGACACTCGCACCAAACTGGCAAACAAAATCACTAACTGTCGGTGGATCTTCGGCATCGGTAACGTTGATAGTTAAGGATGAAGTGAACTCATTGCCGGTGTCCCCGAGAGGCTTGGCCTTGATGGTCAGATTGTACTGCGAAATATCTTCGTAATTCAATTCTTCTTGCAGGGTAATAACGCCTGTTTCTGAATTGATAGCAAAGTTTTCCACTTCGGTGGTACCCGTGGAGTCCCAAAGCGACAAAGACCATCTGCAATTTGGAGTGCTAAGACTTATCGTCCCGACAGTGGCACCAACAAGGGAAGCTTCGGAAATACTAAACGTCGGTGATGTTGGAAGGGGTGTCGTCA
>JASFHG010000269.1:0-5723 GCA_050123355.1 Planctomycetia bacterium | reverse complement strand
CGAAATTACGAATCGTGTTGGCCAGGTGAGTGACGATCGCGTCGGAAGCAAATTTTACCTCGTCCAAGGGGCCTGCGTTGAACGTCGCGACTTGGATCCGGTCCCCTCGGCCTGGGCGGAGAGGCGGCATCTTGATCTTTGGCTCATGCTTCTTCGGCGGACTCGACGGGCTCTCAGCCGTCTCGCGCGGGACAATCGACAAGCGGCCGTCCTCACCGAACTCCACTTTGTATCGCGAGAGGAAAAAGTAACCCCCTATGACCGCAACGATCAGAATCACGAGCATCAATTTGGTGCCCGATCTCGAATTTTCTTTTTTGGGTTCTGAATCTGCCATGAGTCGACCCCTCTGTGGAAGGGAGTTGCCTTGTCCGCGATCAATAAAGCCTAACCAAATTACCCGATCGTTACCAGGAACCCGTCGAAATACGGTAAAAAAACACGAATTTCCCCGTCATTCGGGAACGCGCTCCGGTTCGATCTCCTCCTATATGTATCGGATAACCGACAACATTACCTAGACATTTTGGGGGCCGAGGACTATACTATTTACGAAGGGAGAGATGAAGATGATGCAAAATGATCGCAAAAAAAATCGGATAAATCTCACACCGATCTTTCTGGTGCCCTTCCTCTGTCTCGCAGTCCTATCGACCGCCAGTTTGGCTGCCGAATCGAGCCAAGCGGAAATGTGGCTCTTTCTGACTAAAGATGGCGACCGTATCATCGGCCAACTGACCAACCCGGACGAAGAACCTCGCACGAAATATCTCATCAAGACGCCCGACGGCAAGGAACTGAACATCGCCGAAAAGGAGATGAGAAACCGCCGCCCGGCGAAGGATCATGAAGTCGAATATGCCAAGCGGAAAGCAACCGTCGCCGACACGGTCAAAGCCCAGTGGGAGCTGGCCGAGTGGTGTCGCGAGCAACGCATGAGCACACCGCGAAAGACCCACCTTCAGCGTGTCATCGAGCTGGATCCCGATCACAAAGAGGCCCGTTCCGCGCTCGGCTATCGCAAGGTGGGCGACAAATGGATGACCCAAGAAGAATACCAGGCAAGCCGCGGCTACTATTACTACAACGGTAAATGGCGGACCAAGCAGGAGATCGCCTCGCTCAAGAAAGATAAAAAACTCGAAAAGCAAGAAAAGAAATGGTACGTCTCAGTCAAACGCTACGTTGGCTGGCTTGGCACTCAGCGGACCGACGAGGCGCTCAAGGCGTTCGCCGAGATCAAAGACCCGGCCGCCATCCGCGCAATCGACGGGTTTCTTGCCGGCGATCAACCGCGCGACGTCAAACTCCTGCTGATCAAGGTGATGGACCACATCCGCACGGCCAATCCCGACAACCATGGCACGCATCTCCCGCTGGCACTCAGTGCGTATGACGATCCCGACGAAGAGGTCCGGCTTTCTTGTCTGGACATTCTCAAGAAAACGAAAGACCCCAATGTTACCGACTATTTCGTCGGCAAGCTCAACGTCACGTTGGCAACGCGTAAATACAAAGGGGATGCCAACATGATGATCAATCGGGCCGCGCACGTCCTCGGCGAGCTCGGTGACGACAAGGCCGTGCAACCGCTGATCCATGTGCTCATCACAGAGCACAAAAAGAAAGTCACCAGCGGTAAGGCGGGCCAGACCTCCGCCTCGTTCAATAACCAAGGTGGTGGCGGACTGTCGATGGGCTCGTCGTCAAAGATCATTTCTTACGAAGTCGAAAACCAAGACGTCCTCGCCGCCCTGAAAAAACTGACCGGCGTCTCGTTCAACTTCGACATCGACCGTTGGCAAGCCTGGTACGACCACAAAAACCAACAATCCATCCCCGACACCCGCCGCGGCCCGAATTGAAACGTAGATCTCTTTATCTACCGAAAAACCTTGACAATCCCTCAACGCCCGATCGCGATCGGGTCTACGATCGTTACTAGTGGAACGCTCGGCAAAACCGTAAAAGCTTAACTATTTTCCGCGTATGACGGGTGTTCCGTGGCTTTTAAGGATAAATGCCTTCTTTCTTTTGCTGATCTCCTTTCTTCTCAAGACTATCTATTGTGACGGTCGATCTGACTAGAGAATATCTACCTGTTGTTGGGCTCGCACTGCGCGGAGGAGAGCGGTTTTGGTTACCCAATCGAACATTCGAAAAGCGGCCGTGCTGCTGTTGAGTTTGCCGGAAGATGCCGCTGCGCTGATCATCTCGAAGCTCAATCCCAAGCAGGTGGAAGCGGTCTCGATCGAAATCGCCAAGCTTGACAGCGTTTCGGGCGACGAGCAAGAAACCGTCATCCGCGAGTTCGCCGAGGTCAACCCGAACCAGCTCGACACTCGGGCCGGCGGTCTCGATCTGGCGAAAGCGTTGCTGGAACGTTCGTTGGGAAACAAGGCCTCGTCGACCCTCGATAACATCCGCCAGTCGATCGAAGCGGTCCCGTTCAGCTTCCTTCAAAAGGTCGACAGCCAGAACTTGTTGACGTTCCTTGTCGACGAGCATCCGCAGACGATCGCGTTGATCCTCTCGCACATCCCGCCAAGCCAGGCGTCCGACATTCTTGCCGGTCTGCCGCCGGAACGACAAATCGCCGTGATCCGCCGTATTGCGACGATGGGCCAGACCAGCCCGGAAATGATCCACGAGGTCGAAGACGGTCTGGAACGCCGGATGGCATCGGTCATGAGTCAGAGTTTCGAGAACGCCGGCGGTGTCGAGAGCGTCGCTGAGATCCTCAACGTCATCGACCGTTCGACCGAGCGCATGATCCTCGAGGACATCGCCCAGGACGACCCCGATCTGGTCGAAGACATCCGCCGCTTGATGTTCGTCTTCGAGGACATCGCCAAGTTCTCCGACCGCGACATCCAAACGGTGCTCAAGAACGTCGACAACTCGCAATGGGCCGTCGCACTCAAGGGTGCCAGCGACGAGCTCAAGGAAAAGACGCTCAACAACATGTCGAAAAACGCGTCCGAACTGTTAATGGAAGAAATGGACTACCTCGGCCCGGTCCGTCTCTCCGAAGTCGAGCAGACCCAGCAGCAGATCGTCGACATCATCCGCCGCCTCGAAGACGCCGGCGAGCTGACCATCCAGCACGGCGACGAAGAGGAAGAATTTATCCAGTAAACTTTGTCTTACCACATCTCAAGCCGACTCTCTGCTTTGCAGAGAGTCGGATCCGAACTTCTACTTCGCAAAAGTTCTACTACTTCTTCTCTGGCGATGCGGTCAACTGCAGATAATCGTTGAGATACTTCTTCGCGACTCCGACAACATCGTCGACGGTAACGGCCTTGATCCGCTCGTCGAACGATTTATCGTAGTCATAGCCCAGGCCGTAGAGATCGTCGAGGCTCGCGCGTCGTGCTCGTTCGCCGATCGTCGTTTCGCTTTGGGCATGCATCTCGATGATCGTTTGGATCGCGGTATCGAACTCCTCTTTTTCGATCTTTCCGTCTTTCGCCTTCTGGATATTCTTGAGGATCCGTTCGGCCACTTCGTCAACCTTGTCGGGCTGCGTTTGGGCCATGAACGTGAAGTAGCCAGGGGCGGGGCCGGAGAGCTGGAATCCACTGACCCAATAGACGAGCCCCTCGCCACGCAGCTCCTTGTGCAGCCACCCACCAGGCATCTGGTAGCCGGATAGGATCGTGTTGAGCACGGTCAGTGCGGCGTAGTCCTTCTTGTCCAAAATGCTCGCACAAGGGAAGCCGATAACGACCATGCCGGTCTCCTTTTGGATCGTTTCGTGGAGGACCTCGGTCTTCGGCAGCGCGTTCGGACGATCAAACGTGACGGGCGGCTCAACCGGCTTTGAGCTTACTTCGCCAAAGAGCCGCGTCAAAAGCTTCATCGTCTCTTCCGGATCGACGTCACCAAACACACTAACAACCATATTCGGGCCGGTAAAATATTTCGCATGGCACTTCGTCAGATCCTCGGCGGTCAGACGCTCGACGGTCTCTTTCTTTCCGCCCTGCATCAGATGATACGGCGAGCCGGCCGGCAGTGCGTCAAGGAACGCTTCGAGCACCTGCATCCGTGCAACATTGGCACGCTGGGCAATCGCCCCCAACGCCAGATGCTGAATTTTCTTGAACTCGTCTTCGGGAAACGTCGGACGGAGCATGCAATCGGCAAGTACTTCGGTAGCTCGTTCGAGATCGTCGGCCAGCACGGTCGCGCTGGTGCCAATCGAGTTGCGGCCCGAGATGGTCCCAAACTTGCCGCCGATCGAGTCGAAGAAATCGGCAATTTCGACGGCCGTCATTTCAGACGTCCCTTTATCGAGCATCGCCCCGACCAGGGCGCTTTGGCCGGCGGTCTTTTCGGTATCGATCAGACTCCCGCCGATCACAAACGCCTGGATGTTGACCAGTGGCAGATTTGCCTGACGCTTGACCAAGAGCCGTACGCCGTTTGGCAGTTTTTTGGAGTGGACTTCGCCATCTTTTCCGCCGCTCGCTTCGTCCTCCACTTTCGGGGCTCCGCCCGGCGGGCAAATCACGATCCGATTCAAGCGGTCCGGCGTGAAATAGCGACGCGCGACGTCGCGAACCTCCTCGGCAGTTACTTTCTGGATATTGGCCACATACGTATCATCGAAAAGCGGATCATTCGTGCCCTGATAGTTCCACGCCAGGTTCTCCGCCGCACTTTGGACCGTCTGTTGCCCGAAGACCAGCTCGGCCGCTTTCTGTTTCTTCGCCTTTGCCAACTCCTTCTCGCCGACCAGTTCGTCCCGTAGCCGGTAGACCTCTTTGACAATCGCCTCGGATGCCTGCTCCCATGTGTCCGGCCGACATCCGGCCATCACGGCGAACATCCCCTTCACGTCGAACGGCGTGTGGCTGGCCGTGTTGATCGACAACACCAATTGCTTGTCATACTTCAACGACTGGACCAAACGCGAGCTCTCGCCATGGGCCAAAATATACGACGCGACATCCAACGCGTACATGTCCCGACTCGACAGCTTTACCGTCGGCCAGGCGAAAAGCAGATCGTATGTCGTTCCGTCCATTTCCTTCACCGCCAAGCGGGGCGTCTCCTGCTCGCGGCACGGCTGGAACGGGATATAGGTCTCGTAGGCTCGCGGCGTACCGGCGTAACACTCGGCGATCTTCTTCATCACCGGCTCGGTCTCGACGTCGCCCACGACAACGAAAATCTGATTGTTCGGCACATAGCGGCTTTTGTAAAAATCGATGCAGTCCTGTCGCGTGATTTGGCGGAGCACGTCACGGTAACCGATCACCGGCACCCCGGCAGGATGGTCCGGGTAGAGCGTCGCACTGAGCAGACGCCAACCTTGCCGACGACGGTCGATCAGCCCATCGGCCAACTCGCGTTGCACCACCTCGTGCTCGCGCGCAAACGCGGCCGGTTCGAAGGCCGCATGTTGCATCTGGTCCGCCACGATGTCGATACAGGTCATCGTGTGTTTCGCCGCACAGTCGATGAAATAGGACGTCCGCGAAGTCGACGTATAAGCATTGGTCGCGCCGCCGAACGAGTCGACGATCTTTTGGATCTCGTCCTCCGACCGGTTCGTAGTCGCGCCACCGGCAACAAGATGCTCGACCAAATGGCTCAGCCCAGCCCCCAACCAACGCCCTTCGTACGCCGCGCCTGTGTTTCGTACCACACATCGGACCGTCGCGACCGGTGCCGCATGATCCTCTTGCACCAAAACCGTCAGGCCGTTCGAC
>JASFHG010000268.1:0-5729 GCA_050123355.1 Planctomycetia bacterium | reverse complement strand
CTTCTCCGGAACCGGTATTGAACGTATCACGCGATTCGAAAAGGTCAAAATTTTGGGCCATGTTTTGTATGCTCCTGGATAACCAAAAAGTTTTCTTATTTCCAAGCCGAAATTGGGCCGCGAAGCGTGCCCTATTTCGGATCCGGAATAGGGACTGGCGTCCCAATTCCGGCTTGGCAAAAGTGTTCCGCGAGTTTCATTCCCCGACTGTTCTCGTCGCCGGTGGACTGCTAAAACCGCTATTTTACCCGTTCTTTGGAGGAGCGGAAGAGGAAAACGGAAGAATGTTTTTCAGAAAGTCAAGGTTTTTGTTTTTTGTGGTTTTGCACTACGATGGGATACCATGTTGAGCAGATTGTTTTATGGTGAGTAATTTGTTATAATGACGTGGCTGTCATGCCGTTTAGCGGTCGAACTGGTTCGACGCTTTTGGAAAGAAGTAAACCATGTCAAAAAAAGATGTCTATTTATATGTCCACGATGGGTTCGCCGATTGGGAGCCGGCGCATGCGCTGGCCGAGGTGCGGCGGACCGGTGGGTATGCGGTCAAGACGGTCAGCCTCGATGGGCGGCCGGTTGTTTCGATGGGTGGGTTGCGGGTGATGCCCGATCTGGCGATCGAACAGGTCGATCCCGAATCGGTGGCGATCTTCATCCTGCCCGGCGGCGAGTCGTGGGTCGAGCAGCCGGTGCCCGAACCGTTGGCTGAGTTATTGAAAACGCTGAACGAAAAGAACGTGCCGCTGGCGGCGATCTGTGCCGCGACGGTGGCGATCGCTCGGCTCGGGCTGCTCGGCGGGCGGCGGCATACCAGCAACGCGTTGGAATTTCTCCAAGGCGTCGTGCCTGAATATAACGAGGCGGAAAATTATGTCGACGAGGTCTCGGTCCGCGACCGGGGCCTGATCACGGCCAGTGGTCTCGGCGATGTCGAGTTCGCCGCCGATATTTTCGCCGAGCTCAATGTCATGGACGAGTCAACCCGTGCGGGCTGGCGATCCGCCTTCCGCACCGCCCAAATCCCGCCCGGCTTTTTCGGGTGAGGGAACTCGTTAGCCCCGTCGCCTGCGACGGGATTTTGTGGCGTTTCCGGTCGCAGGCGACCGGGCTAACATCCAATAAAGTAGGTCCATCATGATTCAACGAAATTATATCTATAGCCTTTTGATCTTTCTCGGCCTGGGGACGTTTGTATGGGGGGCACCGCCGTCGCCGCCACCGCCGCCGGAGATGTCGGATGTGCCGAAGTTTTGGTGGGAGATCGAGACGAAGCTGGGCCCGCGAGGGGAGTTGCGGCTGGATAAAAAACCGTGGTGGAAAAAGGCCCTGGCGCTGAAGGTTGGCGAGTCGTTCCGGCTGAAGAGCGAATTGCCTGGCGGAGGGCAGATGATCGTTCGGCGTGAGAAGATTACGCGATATAACGGCAAGAAATGCGAGGCGATCGTTTGGGTCATCGACGACGATGGCGACCTTGCACCCAAAGCGACCGACGGGGATAAGGACAGCGATTGCTATGTGGTCGATTATGGTTGTGACGGCTCGGTCGATCGGATGGTCGACTACATCGATGATAATGGCAACAACAGGCCGGACGAGTTGCAAATCCGCTACTTCCACAAGGGCCGGCTCAGCGTCGCTTGGATGGGCAAGGACTTGGACCGCGACGGCCGGATATGGGATGTCGTCGGCTACGAATATTCCTACGACTTTTTCCGCTCCGACCCGTATGGCGACGGGATCATCTGGGCCAATAAATACGATCCCAAGCAAAAATGGTGGGTGCCGATCAGCGAGTGCCCGTTCGCTTTTTACGATACCGATGGCGACGCTCAGTCCGAGGAGACGGTCCGCGTGAGTGCCGTGCCGCTGGACTTCGATCCGCAAAAGGAGATGGATCCGGGCAACTCGCTCATCAAGCCGAAACTTCCGTTCCAAGAGCGGATGAAAAAGATGGGTGTCGTGAACGTGCGGTATAGTATCGATATCGACGGGAAGAGCAGTGCGGACCGGCCGCTCCACTACGACATGGGCTTCAACATGATCGGAAGCATGCCGTATAGCTTCAAGGACATGGAGCATAAGAATCGACGCCGTCGACCTCCGAAGGGAATCGTCACGATCCCGCATAACGAGGCATGGAAACTTGCCGAAACGTACCCGGCCGAGCAGACCGGTTTTAGTTGGCGCGAAGCAGCCGACGACAGCGTGACGCTCGGCGTCGGCGAGCGGGCCGACGAAGATCGGCGTTGGGAAGGAGTTTTCTGGACGTGGGATCGGCGGTTCATGCACAATACGGGTAACCCGACCCAGCGATGGAACGTCCGTCGCGAGTTCCGACCGACCCCGTCGAAGAAACGTGAGCTCTACTATAGCCATGTCGATCGGCGGATCCACCTGAAAGGGGCGACCGAAGGCTGGATCGAGGTCGGCTATCTCGGCGATGGGCCCGACGGGAAAAATAAAGGGACGCCGAGCGAACGGGCGTGGGGTGAGATCCGCATGTTCGATACCGATAAGGATGGTTACTTCGACCGGTGGGAGGTCTATCGGGCGGGCAACCCGCGGCCGGTGCGTGTCAGTACGGTCCGCGACCAACGCGTACGCGACCTGCCGACCGATTGGAAGAAACTCGAGAAGATTTATACCGGAGAACTCTTGCCCGAGGCGTCTGAAGCCAACTGCCGTTTCATGGCGGCCATGTTGAAAGTCGATAACCGACTGACCACGCCGGCCGATCTGACGCGGGCGTTGAAGCTGGCCGAAGATCGCAGCCAGCAACATTATATCTTGGACATCATCCGCGAGACCCAGTATCAGACCTTGCGCGAGAAGCTGTTGGAGAAGGTGGAGCAACTCATGGCGGCCGCCCCGTCGGAAAAGGATCGCAAACGCAAAAAGAAACGGATCGCCCAAACCGGCAAGGCGTGGAAGCTCTCCCGCCAGATCACCGACCTCGACGCCGCCTACGCCGAAGGCCGCTACGACGAGGCGATCAAGATTTTGGAAAGCCTGCCCGATCTGAAGTAGGGTGCGTCTGGACGCACCTTCATAAAAAACGTTTTTTCTTTATCGAAAAACAAGATGGTTCAAAGTTCCGGATCCGGCCCTCTGCTGTACAAAGAACCGGCTTGGTATTCTTATTGGTATTCCAAGAGGTGCGTCCAGACGCACCCTACAGGCTGAACCTTTTTGTTTTCGATAACTTAGTTCTTCTTTTCACGACCCTCCTCAGCCTAAGGCAACCACTTTGCCGGAAGACTGAGAGCCTATCCGAAAATTTGTTTTGTCGGAAGTTAGGCCCGTCGCCTGCGACGGGATTTCCCCGCAAAACCGGTCGCAGGCAACCGGGCTAACATAGATCACGGTGTCTCGATCATCTTCATTTGTGTGTCGACAAACGGTTTGGGCCACTTTGCTTTTTCCTTTTTGGCTTCCGCCGGGGTGAGCTTGCCGAGCTCCTGGGAGATCGTTAGGCCGCGTTGGAGGTACTTGCGGGCTTCGGCGATGTCGCCTTTTGCCTGGATCACGATGCCGGCCACTTTCCGGTAGAGCCGTGGCAGGTCTTTTCGTGCTTCGGGGTCGCCGACCGATTTCTTGTCGCAGTTGATCAGGTTGTTCACCGCGACGTTACAAGCTTTCTCGTCGCCGACCTTTTCGCAGACCTCGATCACGCGGCCGAAGAGTTTGACCTGTTTGACCGCCATCGATTTGGTGAATTTGGGTTTTGTTCCCCGTGGCACTCCGCCGCGTCGGGCCGGTTTCTCCGGGATCTTTTCCTGAAGTATCATGGCCAGGCTGAGTTCCTTGAGCGCCGTTTCGGGCGTGATGGTGTTGGTGTCCAGCATGCGGTCCGCATCGTTGACCAACAGCTCGAGCATATATTCCTTGCGGCCCTCGTCGAGCGGCCCTCCCTTTATGTGCGGGAGGAGATCTTTTTTCAACCTTTTCATCAGACGGTTATGATCGGATTTCGCGGTATCGAGGCCGCCGATCTTGCCGACCTCGATCGGGAACGGCAGTTCGAACCGTTTTCCCTCTTCGGTGACGACCAGCACTTTTGCCTCGTGGAGTCCCGGTGTGAGCTGGGTTAAGAATGCGTCGTTGAAGGGGATGCCGACGCCGTTGGGGTCGCATTTCCAATAGGTGTACACGGTTTGGCCATTGCATTGGATCCGCATCAGGTAGTCCTTGCGATAGGGACGAAGCGGCGAACCTTCACCAAAGATCGAGAAGCCCTTCGATCCGAGTGTCCCGAAATCGGGCCTGGCCCGAAAGCACGCCTTGCGGGAGGGCCAGAAATCGTCGTCGGGGATCTGTTGCCGGTCTTTGGGGATGTGGACGTGTTGCAAAACCATCTTCGAGGATGTCGGTTTGCTCGTGGTTTTGGCGTTGAACCAGAGTTCCATCTTGATGTTGTCCGGCAGGTTCAAGACGAGGTGGATCTCGTCTTTTTTCAAGTGGTACGTGGCGGGCGTGTCGGTCCACTTTCCGGCCAAATTGATCGGCGACAGCTTGCCTTTGCCGGCCGTGTAATCGGCGAGCGAGACCTCGATCGGCTCGACCTTCAAGTTCAATTCTTTCAGATCGATGCCCGCCAGCGTGATCTTGCCCGGCTCGAAGCGGGTGATCTTCAGCTTGCCGCCACCTTTTTTCGTCACTTCGACTTCCATTACCTTGTCCTGGATCGTCAACTGCTGCTTGGTCAGCTTCCAGTCCTTGACCCATTCCGATCGCCAGACGCTCGTTTGCCGGTCGGCGTAGGGAACGGCTTCTTCTTTCTTCGAAGAGCGGGCTCCCAACTGCCCGAACGCGTCGAGTGTGTGGATGTGGATCCCGTGGTCCAGCGGCTTGGGGGCGTGTGTCGGTTTGTCGCTCCGATAGATGACCTCGCCTTTCTTGTTCCATTTTGTGACGCCGAGGAAGTGTCGGACGACGTCGTTTCGCTTGCCATATTTCCAGACGATGCCGGTATGTCCGCTCTTGGTGCCTCCTTGGCCGCCGATCAACAGGATGTCGCCGAACTTCAGGTCCTTGGCCGGAATGTCTTTCAGCGGTTTCAGTTTTCCGACCTTTCGGAAGCCGGCTTTTTCCATCTCGCTGACGAGTCGGCCTGACGTGATCGGATCCTTTTCGTTTTTGCCGGTCAGCATGAACAGCGGGAAGTTGTAACACCGGGCGATCAGTGCCGGCTCGTGGGCCAGGCACGAGTCGCGACCGGCTTGCGAGCGGGTTTTGAGCCATTTTTCGTACTGCCGTACGTACACCCGGCTGCCCATTTGAGAAACCCGCATGATGTCTTGGCTGCCGCCGTCGGTTTGCATCTTGTCTTGGGTACTGACGTTCGTGGTCGGTTTGACAATCCCTTCCCACGGGTCGATGATATAGGCGTTCTTCCACTCTCGCAGGTCTTCGATCTTAAGTTGTTTTTTGCTGTCCAGCGGGATGCCCCACGCGACGTAGACATGGTCGCCACACTGGAGCTCCGCGACGTTCTTTCCCTCGCCCGCCATGATCAGGATGTGCTTGACCATGTGTGCATGTTCGTTGCAGTGGCCGAACCCGTGGTTCCAGCCGGCATGCGCGTTGGCATAGACCGCGTCGACGTCCTCCCCCTTGTCCCGCCACGCGTCGAACTCCGCTTTGAGTTCCTGCAGTTGCTCGGCCGACACGCTCCCGCTTTCGTCCGGCGTATGACGATTCAACGCGACCAGCCGCCGATCGACCAGGTC
>JASFHG010000267.1:0-5731 GCA_050123355.1 Planctomycetia bacterium | reverse complement strand
TCCGGCGTTGTGGCTCGAAGCGAACTTACGTGCGGTTCGAGAGTTTCCCGACGTGATCTTCTTGCCCGGCTTTTGGGCCGAGTATGGAATGTGTAGTGAACCGGCCGCGTTTGGTGCGAAATGTATCTGGTATGAAGATGCGTTTCCGAGTGTGGGGAAGACGATCCACGATATGTCGACGGTTGATCAACTCACCAAACCAAATTGCGAAACGGACGGTTTTCAGCCTTACTTGATCCGACGGCTTCAGAATGCCCGAAAGGAGATCGAAGCGGCCGGACATGCGATCCGGATGGCCGTGGCACGCGGGCCGCTGAATATTGCGTCCTATTTGACCGGTCACACGGAATTCCTGATGGCCTTGAAGCTCGAACCGGACAAGACGCACCTGTTGTTGAAGGTCGTCACCGAGTTCCTTTGCGATTGGATCCAATTTCAGGTCAAGATGTTCGACTCGATCGACGGCATGTTGGTGTTGGACGACCTGCTCGGTTTCCTGTCGCCGGCCGATTTTGAAGAATTTGCACTTCCATACATGAAAATGATTTTCGAGTCGGTTGATGTTTCGGTGAAGGCGTTGCATAATGACGCACACGGATTGACGACGGCCGATTATTTGCCGCAGATGGGCGTCAACCTGTTCAACTTTTCCCACAACCACAGCTACGAAGAGATCATGTCTCGGGCAGGCGCGGAAGTGGCTTTGTTGGGCAACATTCCGCCGCGGGATGTTTTGGCCGCCGGCACACCGGAAGAAGTGGAACAAAGCGTTCAGGATGCGATCGGTTCGATCCCGCAAGGCGGGCGCGTGATCATGTCCTGTGGTGGCGGTACTCCGCCGGATGTAACGAGTGAAAACATCGAGGCCCTTTGTCGGGCAACCTCCATACAACACATTCGTTAGTGGCGAGAGCCCGGGCAAATACCCGTTTGGTCGGGGCAGGTCTTGCCACTAACGATTTTATACAAAGTTAACCCCAAGGAAGAAATTTTATTATGCAAAAGGCTACCGTTCGAACCGGTATTGTTGGAGCCGGCTTTTCGGCATCGTTTCATGCCGAGGCGCTCAAAAAAGTTTACGGGACCAATATCGACTTGGTTGGCGTCCATGCGTTGAACCACGATCAGGCAAAAGCGTATGCCGAGAAACACGGCACCAAGTTTTTTGCCGAGCTGGAGCCGTTGATCGAAGCGGTCGACGTGGTCCACGTGTGTGTGCCGCCGATGGGCCACGAACCGGTAGCCGTTGCGGCGCTGGAGCAAGATAAGTTTGTCATCTGCGAGAAGCCGATGACCGGCTATTTCGGCGACGGGTCGGAAGATTTCCATTGGGAGAGAGCGGACAAGCGGGTTGCGCTCGAGTCGGCCTTGGCCAGTGTCGAACGGATGCTGGCTGCCGAGGCGAAGAGTAAAGGGCGGCTGCTTTACGCGGAAAACTGGGTCTATGCACCTTCGGTCCAGAAGGAACGCGAGATCCTCGAAAAGACGGGCGCACAAATCCTTTGGATCCATGGCGAGGAAGCGCACAGCGGCTCGCACTCGGTCGATTATGCCTACGCGGCCCGATGTGGCGGCGGCGTGCTGATCGGGAAAGCTTGCCACCCGCTGACCGCCGCGTTGTACCTGAAAGAGGTTGAGGGGCGTGCCCGCAACGGCAAGCCGATCCTTCCGAAGGAAATTTCGGCTCGAACGCATGCCTTGACGCGAATCGAAGGGTTCCGCGACGAGGGACATATTCGAACCGATTACTACGACATCGAGGATTTTTCCGGGATGCATGTCGTCTTTGAAGATAACACGATCGCCGACGTGTATGCCTCCGACATTGTCCTCGGCGGCATCCACAATTGGCTGGAAGTCAATGCCAACAACCATCGGGCCACGTGTAACATCAACCCGAACACGGCGATGCAGACGTACAACCCGGTCGAAGCGAATTTTGACGATATTTATGTTGTGGAAAAGATCGGGACGAAGCAAGGCTGGGCCTGCACCTCGCCCGACGAAGATTGGTTTACCGGTTATCCGCAGGAGATTGAATCGTTTTATCGCACGATCGCCTACGGCGAGCCGACCCAGAGCGATATCCTGCTGGCGGCTAACTCGATTTCGACGATTTACAGTGCGTATGTCTCGGCCGATGCGGGAGGTGCTTCCGAACCGATCAAGACCTATCGCAGGGATTAAAATTTAAAGCATATAATGAAAGGTTAACCCATACCTTTCATTCGCGATCCATCGTTGGCTGGAGGCGTCTGTCCCCTTGCCACGGTTAACGATGCGAGAGCGACTTTTAGCGGCGGAGCAAGCCCCGCCGCTAATTTTTTATACCTAGTGCTTTGTTGCACAAGCTTTTTTGATGGTTTTTGTTTAGCCGCCGGACATCGTCCGGCGTGTTTTAAAGCGACAAACGCGACAAACGCGACGAACGATGCTCGTCGGCTAAATGCCTGCGACCGGAATTTCTAACCGGCCGCAGGCGGCCGGGCTAACAAGATTCTATTTGTCTTGCGATGTTTTTCGGCGGCGTGCGGTGGCGAAGCCCAAGATCGCCAGAGTGACCAGCAAGGCCAGGCTGCTTGGCTCCGGGACGGTGTTTGCCGTGTTCAGCGAAGCCTGCCAGTTCCCGGCGAGGATCGTCGCGTCGGAGCTGTCTACAGCACCATCGCCGTTAAAGTCCCCTTCTGCCCAACCTACGTTGGCCGTGCTTTGCCAATTTCCGGCAAGGATCGTCGCGTCGGAGCTGTCGACCGTTCCATCGCCATTGGCGTCGCCTGGGATGAGCTTGGTGATCTTGGTGATGCCTTGTCCCCAGGCTGTCACGTAAGCGGCTCCTCCATTGGTAAAGTCGCCAACGGTTTCGATGTTTCCCAGCCAATCGGAAGAAACGGCGACCGTGGAGAGTGATTGAGTCGCTTCGTCCCATAAGGCAATATGCCCGTTCGGGTTTCCTGCGACAAGGACGTGGTCGGCCGCGTCAACGGCAAGTCCATTTCCGCCAAAGTCGACACCATCCAGAGTCAAATTGCAGAGCACGGTTGGCGAGCAGGGGGATCCACCTACGGCAACAGCATCGTCGATGTCGCTGCTTGCAAAACGCAAGAGCCGTTCATCGCTTTCATCACTCGGATAGGTTGCATAATACGCGTCGCCGGCCGCATTGACATCCACTCCTGCGGAATAGCCACCGACTTCCGCCACAACCGTATGATCGTTGGCGCCGCTGGTGTCGACCGCGACGATTTTGTTGCCGGTTCCATCGATGTTGGCCGAGGCCAGCAATAACGAATTCACGGAGAAGGTCATGTCATAGTTGCCGGGCAAGAGAGCGACCTGATTCCAGGTGCTCGTCCAATTGTCGCCTGTCTGGTTGGCCGTCACTTGATAGATCCAGCCGTCAACACCCCAGTTTGCAACGAAACCGACCCAATAAGTATTGGGAGCAGTCGGGTCTTGCTTGATGAAACTTCCGGTCAGGAAGTCATCGGCACGAGTCGCACCGTCACAGATTCCCGACGGTTGTTCGAGCAGTATTTGCATCGTGCCGGTGGACAGGTCTCGCACTTCGATGCCGGGGGTGGCACCGACGCCGTTATAGAGCAAGGCCGTATTGGTATCCAGCATGCTGAATGCGTCGAAATCCTCGCCGGCGAGATATTCTGTCGCTCGATAGCCCGGATTGGGAATCACGGCACCTTGGCCTTGGCCGATCATGGCTGCAAGAAGAAACATGGAAGTAAACGTCACGGTAGTTTTAAAAAACAATAATCGCATCAAACTAAACTCCTGAAATGATAAAGCAGCTCTAGAACTGGTTCACAACGTAAAATGGTTCTTTTTTCATGCGGCACCTTGCGATCACCCGTGGGTTCAACCACAAGATTGGTCCGCCAGGAAGTCATGAAGCCATTTCTAAAAAGATTCAGTCGATTCTCCTCCGGCGCGGGTGCAAATAGCGGCCAGGGTTTGGCCGTCGATCGTTTCGTGCAGGAAACGGACCGAGCCATCGCAAAACAGCCCGTTTGCGCCGCCACCGATGTGGCAACTTCGGATCTCGTTATCACCGGGTGCCGCCTGATTGATCAGGCTGGCTTGCTGCAAAACGTTGTCGCCATTGATCCACTGCATGTCGGTCGACTCGTTGTCCTCGGAAACAATCAGCGTATGGGAAGTGCCGTCGGCGATCTGGCGAATCGCAAACGACTTTTCATACACCAGTACCCCGTTGTTGCACTTCGAGGTACACACCAGTTTCTCGCCAAAAATTCCGCCATAGTCGCACACTCCGCGGCCCGAGTACGTTTTCTCGGGCCAGGGATGGCTTGGGCAGATGTAAATGGAAAGGACTTTCGAGGCACCGTCCTGATTGTCGACGCTGTCGTATCCTTTGCTCATGTCGAGCTGCGAATAGACCGAGTCGAGTTCGACGTAGGGGAGCAACGTCGCCGACCAAGCGAGTTGGCGACCTTTCTTGCCATACGTGAAACGATGTTCGACACAACCGATCGGAAACTTCGCGCATGCGTCATGATAATGGAGCAGACCGATTCCGACCTGCCGCAAGTTGTTGCGGCATGACGTGCGTCGCGCCGCTTCGCGTGCTGCTTGGACTGCCGGTAAGAGCAGTGAAGCCAAGATGCCAATGATCGCGATAACCACGAGTAACTCCACCAACGTGAAAGCGGAGCGTAAGCCTTTCGCACGCCATGCTGCTCGCGTTTGTGGAATTCGATCGCTCGGAGAAAATGTCGATCTCATGAATCTGTTACTGCTTGTTTGCTTGACGGGAAAATGGGTTTCACAAAAGGAGAGCTATTTTCGCGTCGTGGAAGATGTACGTAAAGCAGTGTCGAACCGAGGACAAACCAATGGGGATTTGCGTAAACCAAACGACGTAAGGCCTATTGCCACTTGGCTTTATCACAAGATGCCGCGTCTTGGAGCGTCACAGTTCCAACAACCACACTGCCCTGTAGTAAGTTTGTTCCCTCGCAAACTCCTACAAACGCCGTGATTGGTAGGTCTTCTGACTTCAGAATTTTCGGGTGGCGGAGATTCTATCTTTGCACCCAGCTTGCGGCGGCCGGACCTTCTCGCCATCGTCGACGTGATGTCGACACGCATGGCAATGGTCTTATAGAGCTGGCACGCTCGCAAAACCTTCTGTTACAGCGGCGGGGACCGTCCCGGATTCGCACCGGATTCCCTGTTCATCGACCCTGGCCCAGAGACCGGATCGATCACCAATTCACGCGATTCATTCTAACAGAATGTTTTCCGAAGTCAAGGGATGCCTCCAAAACTCACGAAGAGCCTGCTTTAAAGAGGTTTCGCACGTCCTACAAGCATTATGACATTGAAGAGACAACTAAAACCGTTAAAAACAGAAGCCTTTTCGTAATGCCTATCGTTGCGTCATGATTAGCGAAGTGACGCGATCAGGCGGTCGAGTTCGGTTTTGAGGCGGGGGAGGATCTCGTCGTAATCGAAGCGGCCGAGGAGCTCGCCGCGACGTTTCAGATTGACGTGGTTGGCGCCGCACCAGACGCCCAGGTCGGCGTCGTCGGTTTCGCCCGGGCCGTTGACACGACAGCCCATCACGGCGATCGTCAAGGGATAGTCCTTCGCGTAGAGCGTGGCTTCGCGGATCTTTTCGGCTAGCTCGATGAACGCCTCGTTCTCCACGCGGGCACAGCTTGGGCAGCTGATGATGTTCAGGCCGGTGACGGGC
>JASFHG010000266.1:0-5733 GCA_050123355.1 Planctomycetia bacterium | reverse complement strand
TTCGCCGGCCGAGTTGGTGGTTTTTTGATTTTCACTCACGGTAAAGGTTCCTTGTTATCGATATCGCTAGGAAGTTAAGTGTATTGAACGAATTAAAACGGTTAATGGTTTAAAGTGATGTCAACAAGTTTGCTACTCAGATTGACGTAATTGGATCAGGTACTCTCGCACCAAGGGCAGCATTTCTGCCGGGAGAGTGGAACGCGGGACGACCGGTTCGGGCATCGAACGTTCTTTGGCGTCGACCGAATCGGCCGGATCGGATTGCATCGGGACCGGGCGGACTCGTTCTTGGGTAACCTTGGTCGGCCCGGGCGAGAGTCGACCTCGCACAAAGTCGGGCATTGGAACACCCAATACTAACGATGCAGTACCACGTGACTTTTTCGGTGGTGTCGGGCCACCTCGTCCGGTGCCCGGTTTGTCACCGCCGGTGTCCAGGCCTAGCTCGCGTGACGGCGATTCGTTACGGTCCTTCAAGGTTGGCTGGACTCCGCCTCGATGTTCGCTTTCCTCTTCTTCATTTTCGATTTCTTCATCTTCTTCGAGATCTTCGTCGGTCTCCGAACCGGCTGCTTGAGCATGTTGGGCCCAGTCGTGCTGGATGGCGAGCATCGACCCACCGCCCGAACTGCCCTGGCTAACCGAGGAAGATCCACCTTTGGAATTTTTGGGATCTTGTGCCTTGGTTTGCTTGTGAGGCTTCTTTTTTTGTTTCTTACTCTTACCCGGCTTCTTTTTCAGTTTTCCTTTGGTTTCGGCGCTGGAATCGCTCGAACTGCTGTTGGCCGATGAAGCGTTGGTCGCTGACTGGGCTGCCGAACTCTTGCCCGCTCCGGTGGCTCCCTCGGTTTCCTTATCCGACCCTTGAAGTTTTTTCGCGATCTCCGACGCGGTGACCGCGTTTTGATCCGAATGGGAGGTGGGGTCTGGCTTCACAGGCGGCTTGCGCGGTGGTGTAGACGGGTTTAACGACTCGATTGCTTCCGACGGAAGATTGCCCGAATTTTGAGCCACGGCCGGATTCGAAGGATGCGGAGACGTATGGGGGAAATAGGCTGCACTGGGCTGGAAGAGGATGGCCAATGCGAGCAATACACCAGCGACAATAAATCGGGTGCGATACTCGGCCAACGCAGGCCGCGTCCCTGACCGATCGGGAATGGAATTCTTGAACAATTTCAAGTGTGCCAGCCCATCGTCAATAGCCGCTTCGACAAAAGGTCCGTCACGCTGGGCTTTCATAAGCCACCAGGCTGTTGCGATACGGTTGTGATCGTCCACGGCGAGGTCGAGCCGCTCGGCTACTTCGCTGACACGTGGTCGCTCTTGCATGATGCGTCGTACCGCTCGTACGATTACGATACCTATTCCAAGTACTGCAACCACAATGCCTACCTGACCGTGACCAGTAGCAAAGATGGTGTGAACGCCGCTTAGCAGCAGCCGGATTGCCGAGCTGGCGATTTCGGCCGCGGCGGCGATTGCCAGCACCCAGGCCACCTCTAATATCATCCGGTAGAGGTTTCTTACCACGATCGATCGAACGATCGCTGCATGGCACGAGGCGAGATCTTGCTCCATCTCCTGGAGCATTTTTTCACGCTGGGCTCGAGTATGTTTTTCTGTGGTTTGGCTCATGGTGCCACCTCCTTGTTTTCGCTCGGGCGGATTACGGTTACTCCGAGTATTTCTTTCGTGGCGGTGTCTTGAATAAATGCGACAAAGATCACTTCGTTCGGATCAACATAGTTCGGCTTGATAATTAGTGCGCTCTTGTTTTGCTGTTCCAATACGAGCATGTGGTCCATCAGCTTTTCGGAAAATGCTTCCGTGTCGAACTTGATGTCGAAAGTGAAAGAGATTTTCCCTTCTTTAATTTTTTCTCGGACCGGTAGCCCTTCATCAGGCGTCAAGGCACCTCGGACCACGTAGCGGTGGATCACTCGACCTGCCGCACCGGGCGACATGACGAACGATTCGCAAGTCACGACGTGCAAAACCGCCTTTTCAAGCTTGTCCCCTTCTGCCGCAACCGTTACCTGGCCGGTTAGCAGCCGCTTATTACGCTCGACCTTGCCGGAAAGCGTTGCCTTCAAGGCAGGCTTTTTTTCTTTAGTAGACCTTACTAATTTGACATACGCGTTGTAAACCGGCTCGATTTTTTTGGCATCACCAGACATGCCCGACGATTTGGTACCATCGAAAATTGCCAACGGCACTTGGGTCGCCGAGTAGAACTTGGCTCTCTTTTGTGAAAACGCAACGCTCAATGGATCGGGGATCCGAGTCGTAACATGATATTCAAGCAGGGCCACCGGCTCGGCCGACGTTTCGACATCGAAATATTCGCCGATCGCCTCCAACGCTGCCTCGGCTCCATGCGTGGTCTTCGGGTCATGGATATTGGTAAAGAGTTCAACCAGCTTGACGTGCTGGGGCATTTCTTTTTGGTCTTGAACGTAGTGTCGCTTGGGGTGGTAGTTTGTCGAGCGCCCTTCGAGCAATTCGGCCGCGTTACGCATCGAAAACCGATTGCGAAATTCGGGGTCCCGATTCAAACGCCCGAGTCCGACGTAAGCTGCCAGAGGTGGCTTTTTGGCGAGCGTCGCTTGTAAATATCGCGACCATGCTCGGACCGGCTTCTTTTGCGCTTCGTATAATTCGCCCAACCAAAGATTGACCTCGGCGTCTTTCGGCAAACCAAATGCGGCAGAGAGTAAACGACGCTTGGCAAGCTTGAAATCCCCTTCGGTATAAGCGATCCGGCCGATCCGTGCTTGGATGCGGTGCGAGGCGGTCGCGTCTAAATCGTGACGATCATATTTCAATGCCATTTCCAAAGCGATCAATGCCAATGCACCACGATCTGGTCGATCGCCGGCAAGCCACTTGTCCGCAAAGCCGATTAAAGTCGACGACCGTCGTTTTGACTCGGTCGCTTGTACGAGCTTTTCGATAGCACGTGTAACCGCCTCTCGATTTGTCGGGTGTTCTGCCAGTCGGAGGTCCAAAAGCTTGACACATCCCTCCTGCGACAGCCGTGATCGGGGGTACCGTTTCAAATATTTCTCGATTGCATCTGCATTTCCCTCGACCATCGCCGTGAAAAAGTCCCGCTCGTGAGTGGGAAACCGTGGCTTGGCAACCTGCTCCCAAAGAAGTTGCTTGCGGGACGTATCAATGGTCACGCGGAAAGAAGACAGCAAATTGTTGCCGACAATCAAATTGGGTTGTGATTTACCGGGACGAAGTTTGACTGGCCGGAATGCGACGAACTTTGCAAAATTGATCCGCTTGGTCTTTGCTTGATTATCTTCCGAAGCGTCCGGATCCATTTCGTCTTGATTGTCTTCGGCTTCTTCCTTGGAAATGATCTCCAAAGTCTTAATGTCTCCGTTGGCCGCGCCGAGTTCCGTTGCCAATTTGGCATCAATAATCGTATCATGTTGAATCGTGCGGAATTGAAGAATCATTTTTTTCTCTTCCGGCCCCATTGCCTCAAAGAACAGGCCGCCGTCTTTGATTTTATACGGGGTAACATATTCCAATGTCTTTGCCAACTCGTTGACGTCTTCGCTTGGCAACAGAACCAGCCGATCTTGAAGAAGGTCGATCTGGGGTACTACCTTCGCAAAAGCAGGCAAGCCCATGACCGCTACGGCTGGAACTTCGTCTAATTCAGACGCATGTTGCTGCGTAAGCTGCGAGAGCATGTTTACCTTGGCTACCTTCGGAGACAGGTCAGCAAACGTCGCTTTATGAACGCCGGGAATCGAAACGGTGACTTTGTCGCCAGGCTTGATTTTGAGCATCTTGCCCGTATTTTCATGCAAGATGATAGGCATCTGCATCCCCAAATCGAGCACGACATGCGCCTCGAGCGTTTGAGATCCCTTCGAAATGGTTGCTCGAAAACAGGGATGGCCATCGATCAGCTTCAACGCGAATTGTTCCGCTTCGGCAACGACGGCGGAACAAAACACAAGTACCAAACTGACGACGATCATGATGCACCGTTGCCGAATTGCCGCTCGGTGAGCATGATGTACGGGAGCTATGTCCATAGGTGCTTGGAGATTATTGGACCGCTTAGAATTTTTGGTGGGCTTGAGAGCCTGTAGCGTGAACGCTATTTTTTGTCGGTAAGACATATTGTCAAATCCCTTGACTTTGCCCGAAGCGATTGCAGTTTTGCGACAAAACATACGCGATGCCATTACTGCACAGAATTACAGAAGGCACCATCCGTCGGGGTAAGTTCTTAAGTGTTCCGGGGTTTGGGAGGTTTTTTCTATCGAGTATCGAACAAGCCAGCTTCCACTTCGCCACAGTCAAGGATGCCGAGAGCAAATGGAAGTGGCGTCGTCTACAAAGTCACTGTTTCACGGAAGCCAACTCTTTCCGATACCGACAGGCGGGGAAATTGGTAGGCCTAGGGCGTGTAGGAGATCTATTATAATTACCCTCCCTGCGAGTTACAAATGGGCAACAACCGATCTCTCGTAAAAAGGAAAATATGAATAAATATTCACTCCGGATTTTTGCCGCAATGTTTGTTTCTATCTACAAGAACGAATCGTCGCCCACCTGTTCTTTTGGATCAAAATGGTCGCCTTGTAGTAGGGAGACAAGAGTTTTTTCCACTTATTTGTTGCGTTTTGCTTGTGAAAATCAGCCACACAAACTTTGTTGCACGCAGTAAGAACCTTCAAGGCCTAGGATCTCGGACAAGTAAAAGTTCATATTGCTCGCGAGCAATTCTTGAAAATGCAATAACTTCTCCGGGTTCATCAAGTTACAAACATGAAGTTCTCTGGCCAGTTATGCCGAATGAAAGAGATGGAGCGGTATTTCTACTAAAATACGATCTTTGCTTATATGCAGAAAGAATAGGTAATGTACGAAGACTTCTTCGACCTTCGCCAACGGCCTTTTACGCCGGCACCTCAAATCGAACGGTATTTTCCAGCCGAAACTATTGAACATGCAAGGGGAATTGTCTCCCGATGTCTCAGTCGGGCCGAAGGGGTCGCGGTTGTGGTCGGCCCTTCCGGAACGGGCAAGACGCTTCTTTGTCAAATGCTTCGAGCAGGCCTGGAAACCAACTCCAATGTCGTAACGCTTTGCTGTGGTCGGTTGTCCTCGATCGAATCGCTTTACCAGACCATTCTTTTCGAGCTGGGTCGTTCTTATCGGGGAGCCCGCGAGAACGAATTGCGACTTGACCTGATCGACTACCTGACCGACCGCACTGACGGCCAGCGGCGATTGGTCTTATTGGTTGATGAAGCGCATACGTTATCCCTAAAACTTCTCGAAGAAATCCGGATGATGACCAACGTGGCCAGTGCCGCGGGCGAGCCCCATGTTCGTGTACTTTTGACCGGTGGCCCCTTGCTCGAAGAACGTTTTACGCATCCCAAGCTGGAAGCGTTTAGCCAACGTATTACGGCTCGATGCTATCTCGAACCGTTTCGGCAAGAAGAAACGCGACAGTATATTCATGCCCAAATCGATGCAGTCGGTGGAAATGGTTCCAAGTTATTTTCCACCAAAGCGACCAAGGCAGTTTTTCAGGCTACCGATGGTATTCCTCGGTTGATCAATCAGGTTTGCGACCATGCTTTGTTGCTTGCGGCCGGGCAAGGAAAAACGCATATTAGCGATCGGGAAGTCGAAATTGCCTGGGCCGATCTTCAACAGTTACCTACGCCGTGGAACGACGAACCG
>JASFHG010000265.1:0-5738 GCA_050123355.1 Planctomycetia bacterium | reverse complement strand
GAGGGCCGGATCTGAAGTAGGTTCTGATTTCGATCCGGCCCTCTGCTGCGCAGAGAACCGGCTTAGGGGTTGAAGTAGATAATATTGAGGAAATGGGTAATTAGCTGTGTCCGCAATTTTTACCCAATCCTTAAAACCTCACAAAGAACCTGGCCTGACGGGGGGCGGGACTCGATATAAGAAATAGAGGGCGTGCTACCTCCAGGGCAAGTCTGGGTAGCTCTTTCATGCACAAGAAAGGAGTCAAGTCATGTCTATTTCGGGCATCCATTCGTCTTTGGCCGGCGGTATCTATGCGAGCCTTTCTTCCGAAGAGGTCGCGAATCATTTCGCCAATACGGCAAAAGAGCTAGAGTCCGTGATGAAGGACAAGGGTATCGACCAAGAGACTCGCGACGCCATCCAGGAAGAGATCGCACTGGCCATCCAGCAGATGCTCAAAGAGGCGGACGGTGGGCTACCGAGCTCCGAGGAGATGGAAGCGATGATCAACGAGATCTTCAGCAATCATGGCCTCGACGCCGACGAGATTCTCGATAACCGGCTTGAAAGTAGCGACAATGCATCGCCACAAAGTCTGATCGGCAGCACCTCTTCGATGAAGACGCTTCTCGATGTTCTTATGGAAGACGATGGGAAGTTTGGTGGAGCGGACTCGATACAACAGTTCGCCGAAGATATGTCTGAAATACTGATGGATTTTGTCCTCGGATTCGACCAGAAGGTTTGAGAGAGTCACACCCGACGCGCGAGGACGGCCGTGATGTGCTGGCCAAGCGGGAAGAGGAACAGGACGCCAGGCTCGTCCCCTTTGAGCTTGAGTTTCTTCGACAGTGCCTCGGGCACGAGGTCGACCGCTCGCTTTTTGATCTCCAAACGGCCGACGTTCCGCTCGGTCAACGCTCGTTTGACTCGCTTGAAGTCGAACGGCATGACCGTCTCCACCTCGAAACGGGCAAGCAACGGGTCGTCGACCGTCTGATCCGACGTCAAGTACGGTACCGAAATGTTCGGCGCGGCCAGGTCGAGCTGCTCGGCCAGCGCGGCGGTCAAGTCGGCCGCCAGGACCGACGGACAAGGCTCGTAGAAATAGGCTTTTATGTCCGGAGCGTATGGCATCGACTGATCCGGGCTGCCGGTGAAGGTGTGATGGGCGATCGGTTCTGATTCTTTCAGTTCGCTCGACTCCAGAAGGATCGTCGCGCGTCGCAGGCCGGGCCGGCGAGCAAGTGTACCGAAGTGGATGACCTGCTGTCGACACTCGCGACGTGACGTGATCCACTCGCGTTCCCCTTCCGATGCCCAGTGGCTCGGGACCTCGGCCGCCGGGGCCAGCTTCAGCATCGCGTTGGGGCATGCTTCCAAAAGTCGATCGATCGTCCCGGGCGACGGTTCGTGCAGCTCCGGCTGCGTCGTGCGATGCCCGGCCGGGCGACGGTCCGGGTCGATATGCCATGCCTCGATCTCGTTCAGGGAAGACGGCGTCGCCTCTTCGCATACGACACGACTTGGGCTCTCCGGTCGTACCGCTTTCAAGTTGGCCTCGGCAAAGCGTGCGGCGATCGGGTCGCGATCGATGCCGACGACCGAGCGATTTTCGGCCATCGCGAGCAGATCCCCTCCGATTCCGCAGCACAGGTCGGCGACCGTTGCCCCTTTCGGCAGAAACTCGGCTTTGTAGCGGGCGATCCGCTGGTCGGTCGCCTGTTGCAGGCCGAGCGGTGTGAAGAACATCCGGTCCGCGTCGTCGAATTTGGCCCGAGCACGCCGACGGAGCGTCGCTTGCTCCACGAGCAGATGGGTCCGTGCCGGTGAGTGCTCTTTGCGAAGCCGGGCCGCCACCGCGACCAGCGCCGAGTCCGGTTCCCCGGCGATCGTGTCCAACGCCCGCGCCGCTTCTTCCCCCACGAGCCAATGATAATCGTCAATCGTTGCCATGATGAGTACTTTTTGGTAGGTGCTAACGCACCATTTGGATACCCGCTTCCGTTGGGCGCTGGCGTAAAAAGGTAAATTTTCACCAGATCCGGCCCTCTGCTTCGCAGAGAACCGGCTTGAGAAAGAGATAAAATCTCAAACTGAATCACCACAAATTTCTGCCATCGACCATTGGTAGGCAGGAAAAATTTCAGTGCCCGCGCCAGCGACCAACGGGAGCGGGTTTTGTGCTGGTGCGTTAGCACCTACTAATATACACTGGGAATCGTTTCGACCCAGCCGACGATGGGGACTTCGGGGGCGGTGAGGAAGAGCTCGACGCGGCGGTTCTTGCGGCGGTCACGAGCGGTCACGTTCGGGGCGATCGGCTGACTCGGTCCGAAACCGGCGACCGCCAGTCGATGGTTCTTGACCCCGCGGCGGTCCAGCTCGTGGGCGACGGCCAGGGCCCGGGCCGTGCTCAGGTCGAAGTTGGTCGAGCGGCTTCCGTCCGGAGAGCGACGAGCGATCCGTTGCCGGTCGGTGTGCCCGGCGATGAACACACGCAGATCCGACGCGTCACGCGTATTGAGAACGGCCGCCACCTCGGCAAGTGCTTTTTGGGCGTCCGGCTTCAGTTGGGTCTCGCCACTGTCGAAGAGGATGTCGTACTCGAACTTGGCGATGCCTGTCTGGGGGTCGAATTTCAGGCCGGGTGTTCGGTCGGAGACTTTGATCAAACGTTTTCGCGTCTCTTCCGGGATCCGGATCAGGCCGGGATCCAGGCTCGATTGGGCCACTTGGCGGCGGAGCGCGTCGCTTTGCGAGCGGCTTTGGGCCAGTTGCTCTTGATCCAGGCCGAACTGCTCTTCCATCAGGGCGACGTCCTCTTCCGTTCGTCGGAGCAGGTCCTCCGTGTTGGTCGAGTGGACTTTGAGGTTCTCGATCTCCGTAAGCTGGGCCCGATTTTGCTCCGAGAGGCTTCGGTTCTGGGTCAAGAGTGCGTCGTATTTCCCTTTCGAGACGCATCCACAGGACAGACCGGCCGCCACGAGCGTCGTGACGACCATAAGTTTCAGAGAACGGGGGAATATCCTATAAATCCCTACCATCATGACTCGACTCCTTTCGAATCTTCTTGGATCGCGGCTGCCGCCGCGCTATGTTAGTAGCGGTTATTGATTATTTGCTAAAATGCCGAGCAAGCTCAGCGGCTAAAACCGAATGGTTGGACGGCTCACAAATCGCCACGAAGGCTTGCCATCGACCATGCGTGTTCAGGAATATCTCTTTTGCCCCCGCCAGCGACCAACGGGAGCGGGTTCGCAAATGGTGCGTTTAGCACCTATTAAAATCAACCGAAGAACATATTTAAGAGCCAGCTGTTGACGGCTCCGTTCCAGTTGAGCATGTTTCGGACGAGGTCGTACATGATCATGCCGCAAAGTCCGAGGGTGAAAAACGAGCTATAGAGGAAGAAATAATCCAATTTCGTATAGTTGACTTCACTCGTGGCGGCGACGGCCCGACCTGCGGCTGCCGGCGCGGCACCGAAATCTTGTGCCGGCGCGACTTGCGAGATGGGCGTGCCTTCCATCGAGCTGAGCGAACCGAACGAGTCGTCGGCCGCTTCGCCGAAATCGATCGAGGAGCCGATACCGCTCATGCCGGTCCCTCCCTCGAGCCCTTCGCCCAAGTCGACGACCTCATCATCGTCGCCCATGTCGAGGGCGCTGCCCATGCCCATCTGGCTGTCCAAAATACCTACTTCGGAAGAGTCGTCCAGGCTGAGAATGCTGTCGCCTTCCGAGCCTGCTTCTTCCAACGCGATTACTTGCGAGCTGTCATCTTCTTCGTCTTCGTCCATCGAGCTGAGCATGAAATCGTCGCCACCGCTGGAAACGTCGGAGGACGATTCGACGGCACTGTCGGCCAGCGAGAGGATGCTGTCGCCTGCCAGCGTGAACGAGCCTTCACCGTCGCTGTCACTGCCGGAGGTGACGTCGCTGTCGGACGAGAGGTCGAGCGGTTCTTCGAGCGAGATGCCGCTGTCGGCCGGGTCGATGAGCGAGATGCCGCTATCGCCGCCGAGCGTGATGTCGCTGCCGCCGCCACTTCCGCTGCCGACGCCGCTTTCACCGCCGAGGACCAGGTCGTCATCGTCAAGGTCGTCGTCGGCCAGGCCGAGAATCGAGCTGGCACCGGTCGGCTCGTGGCCTTTGGGTTTGTCGTCGTCTAAATCTATTTCAACGTCGGAATCCAGGCCGATGCTGCTCGAAGCGAGCTCCAGGCCACTTTCGTCGATCGAGAGGTCGAGGTCCTCGAAATTGGCCACGGCCGAATCGATCGGGCTCAGGCCGTTGAGCTCCATGTCTTCGCCCAGGTCGAGATGGTCGTCCCCTTCGGGCGGAGGACCGATTACCGTGCCCGAGGCGCTCGGGTCGGAGCTGCCGAGTTCTACTTCGCTGAGCAGAACGTCCGCATCATCGTTTGTATCAATATCGAAGTCCAGGTCTTCGATCGCCCCGTTTCCAATACCGCTGCCGATACCGCTATCGGTCCCTTTCATTTTCAAAGCGAGTGCTTCGACCTCTTCCGCTTTGAATTTCCAGTCCGCACCGTCTCGCAGTCCGCGCAGTTGATGCGACTCGCGCAGTTGATTGACTTCCGCGACAGGGACTCCAAGTATTTCGGCAGCTTTTTCGACGTTGTAGAATTTGGTCGCCATGATGAGAAATTACCTCTGTTCCGACATGGTTTGTACCTCTTTGGACAACGGGCGGACCCCGTTGTAGTCACTCATTTGCAGGTCCCAGCGGATGTTCCGTACACTACAAAGCTTGATGGCGCCGGACGTCAGGTTGATCTGATAGGTGGCAATCGATCGGTTTACAGGATCGACGACCGTGACAATCTGGGTCTGGTTGCCCGGTGCGAGCTGACTCATGGCAATGACGCCGCCCGTATTGGGAAGCGAAGTTACCGGTGGTCCGCCCATGGCTCGGTTGTCGCCACCTCCGAGGGTTCCCCAAAGGATGGCAAGAACAACTAGGACTGCTACGCCGACGCCGAATTTCATTTTCATGGTTTACCTCATGATGTTACGACTTATACCAGTTTCCGAAAGGGAGCCGCCACTGCAGGATGATTCTGGAGAGGGCAGGCGTCATTTTTCCGTTCGGAGTCAGTATAAGCGAATTCGCCGGGACGCAAAACTCATTCTAATTGCCCCAGCTTCACTTTTCAAGCATATGTACAAGTAGGATAGGGGTTTTGTGACACCAAATTCGATAACGGATACCGGCCAGCACAGCCCCATCGGGGGGAGGGCCAGCCAGGCCGGTAGAGTCTAGCGAGACTTTTGATTTTCGGCAAGGTCAAATCGAGGCCAAGAGCCGCCCTGTCCCGTTCCGGTAACGCTTTTTTTACGGGATTTTAGGACAGACACCCATTCTTTTGAGGGGAGAGAAGCCAGAAATGATTGAAATATAATTTATTTTGCATATAATTGAAGACGAATACACTAAGGCGAGTGATAGGAAAGCCAGAAATAGCAATGATTTTGGCTATTTTTGGGCAACCTAGCCCGAGTTGGGGTAAAAGTTTACGCAATCCGGGTACTTGCTAAAATGATCTTTGTCAGTATACTGTGACCATAAGAAAAGAGGAGCCTGTCAAAAGCACTCCGCTCGCTGCAAGCCTGGCGTGGCATGAATTGATATGCCGTCCCCCCTTTGCCGGGTTGCCGACCGGTTTTGGCAGGATTCATTATGGATATCGTGAGAAAGTGGAAGAGGCGCCCACCGTTAATGCCTCAGAGA
>JASFHG010000264.1:0-5757 GCA_050123355.1 Planctomycetia bacterium | reverse complement strand
TTGCGCTGGACGATGGCCGTGAACTGTGGGATTATTCGTATCCGGTCAAGATCAAGCGGAATCATGGCATGTCACGCACGGTCCCGATGGTGACAGACCGCTTTCTCGTTGGGATAGGACCGAAGTGCCACCTGTTCTGCCTCGATCCGATTACCGGCAAGGAATATTGGCCCGTTAAAGACATGGTGGCCGAGTACGGTGTCACTGTCCCTGCCTGGTATGCCGGTCAGTGTCCGTTGATTGACTCGCAAGGTCGACTGATCATCGGGACCGGTTCAGAAGACTCGTTGTTGATCGCGATCGATCCGGAGACGGGCAAGCTGCTCTGGAAAACGCCCAACCCCAAGGCGTGGAAGATGACCCACGTGTCGGTGATCCCGATGCACTTCGCCGGACAGGATATGTTCATCTATTGTGGCAAGGGAGGAGTCGCCGGTATCTCGGCCGACGATGGAAGACTGCTCTGGGAAACGACCGACTGGAAAATCAACATCGCGACGGTTCCCTCTCCGGTTCCCTTGCCGAACGGACGAATTTTCTGTTCGGGGGGGTACAACTCGGGGGCCGTCATGCTGCAACTCCAAGCGGAACCGGATGGAAAAATCGCGGTCGAAACTTTATATCGCTTGAAGCCTAAACAGTTTGGCTCGGCACAACATACGCCGATTTTCTACCAGGGCCACCTTTTCGGGGTGCGCGAACGTGACGAGCAGCTCGTTTGTCTGGACCTGGAGGGAAATGAGGTCTGGAAAAGCGGCTCGGAGAACAAGTTCGGCATCGGTCCTTATATGATCGCCGACGGCCTGATCTGGGTGCTCGAAGATTCGGGCAAGCTGACCATTGTCGAAGCGACGCCCGAGGCCTATCGCCCGGTTGCTTCGGCTCAAGTACTCGATGGCCACGACGCCTGGGCCCCGATGGCCTTGGCCGACGGGCTGCTATTGCTGAGAGACTTGACCCAGTTGGTCTGTCTCGACGTACGAAATAAGGAAAATAAACAAGAAGAATAAACAAGAAGAAAAGTAGAAGCTTTTTTGGCTGGGAGGTAACAAAAAAGTTGAATACCGATGGGAGATTAACATGGGAGTTGACTGGTTTCGAGTCCGCCCAAAAGCATCTACTGACTTAGAGGAGTTGCGTTCGCTTATCGATCGACAAGCGACCGCGTTTCAATCGATCACCTGGTATTGGATGAGCAGTCCGCTCGACCTGCCCACAGACAGTTTTCTCAAAGAGGAAAAAGTTTGGAGTGAAGAGTTTCTTTCAAGCTCGAAGCGTCTTGCCGAGCAGTTTGAACAGCCTCCTTACGATGCCGAGCTAGGGCATTGTTTGGACATTGCGGACTTGGATCCTTGTCGGAGTACCTTTTCGATTCTTGGCAACCCGATCTTTCCTCCACAGTGGGCAAGGGACGGAGCACGCACTTATCTGGCGGATGAACTTTTGGAACAGGTCGCCGTTTGGCAAAATTGGATCCACGAAGTTTCACGCGGAAAACACCGCGGCTACTTGCTCCAGCTATGGGCCTATCAAGAGAGTATGATGCTCTATCAACATTGGCGAACCCTTCAGCAATTTGCCCAAGAGGCAGTTGGTGAGCTTGCTCCATGGACCCAAAAAACATCGTTCCAAGAAGCCTGCGACAAGGTTTTTCAAATCTGGCCCCCGACGTTCCATCCCGCTCCGACATTGCCCCATTACGACTACGCCTGGACCGACATACTTCGGTCACGCATCGAAGAGACGATTGAGGACCTTGTCGCGCTGACCCGAGAATGGGATACCTGCGTCGACGAATCGTACAAAGTCCGATATTACAACGACTACCACTACAGCTTTGATGAATTTATCGAGCAAGGGACCGGCAAGGTATACATGAGCAACCTGGAATGGGCCGCCCGCTGCGGATCGCTCGGTTTTGGGTTGTACTTGGATTATTGAGCCCCTTCCTTTTTCTCCTTATCATCTTGCTTTTTGAAGCGAGGGGTGTAGACGTGGCAGTAGGGCTCTTTGCCGGTTTTGTCGTAGTAATCTTGGTGATAAGGCTCGGCCGGCCAGAAGGTGTGCCCCTTGGCCGAGAGTAGCTTCGTAACTGGTTTGTAGCCGAGTTCACGGAGCTCGCGGAGTAGCTTTTGGATCGTTTTCTGCTGTTCCTCGGACTTATAGAAAACGGCCGACCGATATTGGGAACCAATGTCGGGCCCTTGTCTGTTGGCTTGCGTCGGGTCATGAATCTCGAAGAAACGTCGCGCGAGTTTCTCGTAAGAGGTCTCCTTCGGATCGAAAAGGATCTGGACCGCCTCGGCGTGACCGGTCAGGCCGGTGCAAACCTGTTTGTAGGTTGGGTTGTCCACAAAACCGCCGATGTAGCCGACGCCCGTCAGGCGGACCCCCGGCTGTTTGTTGAACAAGTCTTCGACTCCCCAGAAACAACCGCCGGCAAAGATGGCCGTATCGAGTTTCTCGCGAGGGATGAATTTCAGCGAGATCGAGTTGACGCAGTGACGCGTGTTCTTAGGCGTAAAATGTTCGCCAAGGAAGACATGCCCCAAATGGCCGCCACATTTGGCACAGACGATCTCGGTCCGGAGCCCGTCGGCGTCCGGCACACGTTTGACCGCGTCGGGTAGCTCGTCGTCGAAACTCGGCCAGCCACATTCCGACTTGAACTTGTCGTTCGACTCATAAAGCAACGCATCACACTGGCGACAGGCATACCAACCCTCCTTGAAATGGTTCCAATACTCGCCGGCGAACGGCCGCTCGGTCCCCTTTTTCAAAATCACCCGTTTTTCCTCGGGCGTAAGCGTGTTCAACTTTGGGGGGGCTTTTTTATCCATGACCGCCTTCCTTTCCTGATGTCCCTTCAGCCCGAATCCTACCGCAACCGCAGCCAGGATCAAGACATAAAACAGGACTTTCGGCTTTTTATCGCTTTTTGTATCGTCATGCATGGTTCGGCTCCTTTCCCGATATTTTAGTCAGAATTCACTATTAAAATTATACACTGTCCTGTAGGCCTTGGCTCGTTTTTTCGAGAAAAACCGAGTAACTTCAGGCGACTAGGAAAAAACAAGAAAATAGAGAATTGGGGTTGGAAATTCGGGCCAGATCGCACATATTAGTAACCCGACGTCAAAAGTCGGTAAAAATTTCAAACGGTTACACGTTGTCGACGGTTGGCCCGCACCGATCGTCACCTTACCGAGCATCAGACGAATTTTTTTGATCGCTTTTTTTGATCGTTGTATTGCCATGCAGCCTCACGAAAAGCATATTGCACCTAAGATTTGACCTCAGGAAAGTATCGGCATGCATCCCGTTTCGGCATGCTATTTGCTCTCGTTGCCCCGAACCAGGACGGAACCTGGTCAACGAAAGTAAAAAAACTGCTCACCTGTAAGAAAGGACTCAGAAGGTACGAGCGATGATCCCCTCCCACTCCATTTCGGCGGTTCTATGGACCGTCTCCGCGATCCAAGCGATCGGTATTCTCAGTGTACTTTTAGCCCGATTGACCGAAGGCTCTTGCATGCAGAATGTCTGTCGTGCCTTGTTTATCATCAGTTTGACATTGGTCGGCACCACGGCAATCGTAACGATGCTCATCACACCGGAGCTTTGGCTGATTTCCGGCATCACCTTCTCGGGCATGATCATCTTGGTCCTGTTCGAGCACAAGGACCCCAAACAGGCTTCAGTTTGGTAGGAAAGAAGTTAGAAGTGTGAAGTTTGAAAGGCTGAGGCTTCGTGCTTTCAAACTTCTAACTTCACACTTCAAACTTTCTTTTTATCCATCCGGATCGAGGACGATCGGGACGTTGAGAGACTTACCGTTGCGGACGATGCTCAGCGTGACGCTTTCGCCCGGCTTTTTATCCTCGATATAGGCTTGGAATTGGTCGGCACTTTCGATTTTTCTGCCGTCAATTGCCACGATCAGGTCGGCGGCCGTACGGTCGATGGTCTTGTATTGATAGACATACGGCCCTTTTTGTTTTTGATGGGTAACGACCTTCGGGCCACGCAAACCGGCACGCTGAGCAGGGCCGTTTTTGTCGAGGGTCCGGATCAGCAGCCCGTCTTTATGCTCGTAAACGGTCAGGATCCCGATATCGGCCCGAACGAGTCGGCCGTCTTTGATCAGCGGCGGGATGATCCGAGCCAAATCGTTGACCGGTATCGCAAACCCGACACCGGCCGAGTCGCCCGCCATGCTCGCGATTGCCGTATTCATACCGATGAGTCGCCCCTGGCTGTCGAGAAGTGGACCGCCCGAATTGCCCGGATTGATCGAGGCATCAATCTGGATCAGACGCCGTATCCGATGGTTTTTTCGGACCGAAAGGGTTCGGTTCAGGCTGGCAATGATCCCGGTCGAGAGGGTCCGCTCGAAGCCGAACGGGTTGCCGATCGCGTAGACCTTCTGTCCAATGCGCAGATCGGTCGAGCTTCCAAGCTGGACCGGAAAGAGGGACTCTCGCGGTGCGTTGATCTTCAGAACGGCCACATCACTTTGCGGATCGCGCCCGACAACCTTTGCCACATAAGTTTTTCCATCATGGAGCGTAACCTGGATCTCCTGGGCATCTTCGATCACGTGGTTATTGGTTAGGATATGCCCCTGACGATCGAGAACCGAGCCGCTTCCGATGCCGTTGGAAGGAGCCGCTTTCAGACCGTGGAAACTGAGATACATCTCGTAGGTTTCGGTCGCAATATTAACGACGCTCTGATTGACATTTTCATAGACCGCGATATTTTGCTGCTCCTCGGGCGTGAAACGTGGAAGCGATCTTGTTGCCGGAGAGGCGGACTGGGCACAGGCCGATTGGCCAAGCTGTGGCGGATCGAGAAAAAACAGTGTTCCCGCAACACCAACCACGAGAGAAACCAAGCAGAGAACCATATTTTTCATCTTCATCGACAAACCTCTTGCTGGGAAAGATAATGGTGGGAAATCGTAGAGGATGGGACTATTTTGCCCATCAATCACACATTACTATTTTACGCAAACCAGGGGAAAAAAGTTCAATACCCCCAAAGAGGGTGGCATTAAATTAGGATAGCACATTGCCAACAGGGGGGCCGGATGTTAGGCTAGTAGATTGTGCTTCAGGGGACTTATATTGCTATACTGCATTTATATTTACGGGAAAGCAGTTTGTGCTTAAAAAATTGAACGAATATCGGCTGTTTTGGCGCGAGTTCCGTCAGAACTTCCATACGACCGGAGCTGTCCTGCCCAGTGGAAAGCGACTTGCCCGAAAACTGGCTCGATTTGTCGGCAAGGGGGATCAACCGAAACGAATCCTCGAAGTCGGGGCCGGCACCGGAGCCGTGACTCATTATATCAGTAAGGCGATGGGGCCCGAAGACCAGCTCGACTTGGTCGAGCTGAATGCCAGCTTCGCCGATTCGCTCCGCACCATGCTGCGAGACGATACCCACTATGCCTCGACGGCCGACCGGATTCGGGTATTGGAAACCGCGATCGAAGATTTTCCGACCGACGAACCGTATGATGTCATTGTTTCGGGTCTGCCACTGAACAACTTTTCGGTCGAATCGGTTCAAGCGATTCTCGATCAGCTAATGACATTGCTCAAGCCGGACGGAACCCTTTCGTTTTTTGAATATATCGCGATTCGTCGAGTCAAGGCGGCCGTCAGCCGTCGCGACGAGCGTCACCGCCTGCGTGGCATCGGGCAGGTGACCGATCAGCTTTTTGATAAACATGAGATCCATCGCGACCCG
>JASFHG010000263.1:0-5765 GCA_050123355.1 Planctomycetia bacterium | reverse complement strand
GTCCAGGGGCGATGCCCCTGGCTATGGAATAAAGACCCCTGCGGGGTCCGGAAACCATGCCTCGGCCAGCAAGGGCAATGGAAAAAGGTTTTGTTATGAAAAACCAACCCCCAAAACGCACCGGCTTCACATTGATGGAGCTGTTGGTGGTCATCATGATCATCCTGCTGCTCGCCGCGCTTGCGCTGGGTGGCCTGGCTGCGGTCCGCGAGAAGGCGAAGGCCGACCAAACCCGAGACACGATCCAAAAAATCCATATCCTGCTCATGCAGAAGCTGGAAGAGTATCAGACGCGGCGGATCAAACTAAAGGGCACCGGAGGTCACAGCGCCAAGGAAATCAATGCCGCGCGTGCCATAGCAATCCACGACCTGATGCGAATGGAGATGCCCGACCGCATGAACGACATTGCCTATGGTCCCGTGGATGTGTGGAGCATCGTTCAAAATGGCCCTCAAACACCCAGCTTGAATCCTTTTGCTACAACAAAAACTTCCGATCGATACGCCAGACGAATCGCCAGCGCCAACGGCGTTTCCTTAAATCAGCTAACCACCATTCCCGCGGAAAAATGCAGAAATACTTCTGCCGAGTTGTTATACATGATCATTATGGGTATGCCGGACGCGGCGGAGCAGTTCGCGTCGTTCGAGATCGGCGACACCAACGACAACGGGCTGAAGGAGTTCGTCGATGGCTGGGGCCACCCGATCCGCTTCCTCCGCTGGGCACCCGGTATTGATCCGAACCTGTCGGATATCCAAAAGAAAGACGACACCTCGCCATTTGATCCTTATGGATATTACAAGAGCGTTGGCGGCTATACATTATATCCACTTGTTTTCTCCGGAGGACTCGACGAAAAACACGGAGTCAACGTTGCGGGAACCCATATATTTAACGGCAATCCCTACGCCACCGATGCAGGTGAGCCGTTTTCCGGCCCTGACGAAGGATATGGTGATGCATCCAACTACAAAGACAACATCACCAACCACCTGCTGGATTACGGAAAAACGTTTGACTAACAAGCCCGTAAGGGCGACATAACTTAGCCAGGGGTGAAGCCCCTGGTAAACGAAACGCAAGCTAAAGAGTTCTCTCCCGTCCTTTCGAGCGGCTTCGCCGCTCGAAAGGACGGGAGAGAAAAAAGGGGGAGAGGCACCTCCCGACCAGGGGCTACACCCCTGGCTAAGATATGAAGCCCCTGCGGGGCATACATCACAAAAACCGACAAAACACAAAGTTTCAACAACCAAAAGGTATCCCCATGCCGCAGTCGTACGCGAGCGTCACACTGCACATCGTCTTCAGCACGAAGGGGAGAAAACGATACCTTGACGAAAAAATACGAAACGAACTGTTTTCCTACTTAGGAGGTATTTGCAACAAACTGCGTTGCCCATCGATCATCGTCGGCGGTCATCACGATCATGTTCATATCGCTTGCGTTTTGGATCGGACGGCAACCATCGCGAAATTGGTGGAAAACTTGAAATCCGGTTCCTCCAAATGGGTTAAAACCAAAGGACCGGCTTACGAATTTTTCGCGTGGCAAACCGGATACAGCGTATTTTCCATCGGCAGATCCCAGCGAGATGCCTTGATTAAATACATCGAAAACCAGGAAGAACATCACCACGTAAAAACCTTTCAAGAAGAACTCGAAGAGCTCTTCCGACTGTACAAGATCCAGTACGACAAAAAGGATTTGGAAGGCGACTGACAAAACAAGCCCGTAAGGGCGACATAACTTAGCCAGGGGTGTAGCTCCTGGCAAGATATTACGCCCCTGCGGGGCAAACCCAAGGCCAGAACTTTATCAGGGCGACTCTTTATTAGAGAAATTTGCCATGTTCCATAAAAAACCAAATCGACGCGGGATTACGCTGATCGAGCTGTTGGTCGTCATGACGATTATGATGATCCTCGCGGCCGTGGTGCTGCCGCAGCTCAACTTCGGCAACGACCGCCACAAAGCGCGCGAGGCGGCCCGAATGGTCTCGACGTACCTCAGCGTTGCGCGGAATCGGGCCATCGAAACCGGCCGCCCCTGCGGCGTCCTCTTCCAACGGGTCAACGGTAACCACAACGCGTCGGTCCAAATGATCCAGGTCCAAGAACCGGCCCCGTACGCCGGCGACTCAGTCGACTCGCGGGCAAGAGTCACCGGAAATACCGTCACCATCTACGGCACCGATGCGGCCAAGCTCGACATGATCCGGGCAGGCGACATGATCCAACTGAACCATCAGGGCCCCTGGTACAGTGTCGGAGCGGACCAAGAAGATAACACGACCGGAGATCCCGACTCGGACGGGATCCTCGACGGCCTGAAGGACGTCGATGGTGACGGCATCATCGATCTGACGATCACCTTATACCCACCGCCGGGATCAAATTACAAGATCCCCGACTATTCCATCGGCACCCGGCTCCCGTTCCAGATCCGACGTCAGCCGGTGGCCTTTGGATCGAACCAAACGATCCGCTCGATGACCCCGCCGCTACGCCTGCCGCGCGGGACGGCGGTCGATCTGTCCGCCTCCGGCTCAGGCACCAAATATTTCTTCAACTACGGCGGGACACCCGTCACGATCATGTTCAATCCGAACGGCTCGGTCGACGCACTTTACGGGATGGGCGGAAACACGCACGTCATCCAACCGATCTACCTGCTGGTCGGCGAGGATAACCAAGTGCCCAACGAATCGAGTGGCACGTTCCTGGCAGACACGGCGAGTGTCACCTGGTATGAAGATCCCGACATCCCCGACAACGACAAGCGGCCCAACTGGCAGAACCCGGACAGCCGCTGGGTGATGATCATGCCGAGCACGGGTATCGCGACGGTCGCCGACAACGGTGTCGCGGTCGATCCCGTCACCCCCACTCAAACATGGAAGCCCGACGGCTCGCCGGACGACGGTGTCAGTCCGACCGGGACCCAAAACGATCTGCGTATCGAAGTCCAATGGGAAGCGATCCCCCAAACCCGCAAGATTGCAAGCGAAGGGCTGGATGGAGGTGACCGATGAGACACATAACGACAAAACGAGATAAATCGATGGCCCGGGGCGGTGTTACGCTGTTGGAGATCCTGATCTGCATCGCGATCCTCGCGTTCGGGCTGCTCGGCGTGGTCTCGCTGATCCCGGCCGGCCACTTCGCCGTCGCCGAAACGTCCAAAGCCGACCGCTCGACCGCCTGCGCCCAAGCCGCCAAAGACCAAATCCACCTGCGAGGGATGCTCGACCCGGCGAATTGGCGAGAACATAACGGAGGAGTTTCCATCGATCCGGCCACAGGTACAAATCGGCTTATCGGCGCCGATTATACCATAACTCCACCAACTTTAATTCCTCCCTCCACAAACGGCACGATGGTCATCGATCCGCTGATGCTTTCGCAACATGAATCGGATCCAGACTATGCCTACCTGGAAACCTTCCCCGTTTTCCAAGGGGCTATTGCAGATGAACTTCCTCGTCTTACCTTGAACAGCAGTGGCGTCAGAATGCCGGTCGAGCTGGCCGAGCGGATCTTCTACTGGGAAGACGACACGATCGTCACGATCAACGACAGCGATCCCGACCTGCGACCGCGACAAAACTTCCGCAGTTGGGACGGCGGACTCAAATCGGCACCCTTGCCCTATCGGGCCGTCGAAGATGATACCGCCCCCAGCGGTTCCTGCGAGCCGTTACTCCGCGAAGGAAGGGGCGACTACTCGTGGCTTCTGACGGTCACCCCATCGTCAAGCGAGTTGGAACTTCCGGCAACGGAAAAGAAAACATTTGAGGTCTCGACCGTTGTATTCCACAAACGGGATTTCACGTTCGATCGAAGCGCCCCGATCCCGCCGGAACGAATGGCCGAAGTCGATCCGAGCTTTGCCGGTATCGCCGGGGCAGGCGCCAGCGACATCCCGCTCGTCGCGCCCGCGACCCTCTCCACGGAAAAACAGCTCGAATACCTCAAGGTCAAGCCGAACCAATGGCTTATGCTCGTCGGCGATGTCCAAGACGAACGGTTTGCCAGCGGCGAACGTGATCGCGTCGCCAAGTGGTATCGGGTTATCTCGATCGACGACGAGTTGACCACCACACCAAGCGCCAACACGGTCCGCTGGGTCACGGTCACCGGGCCCGAGTGGAGGGCCGGTTCCCAACCGGGCGAAATGCAAGGCACCAAAGCAATCCTCGTCGACAACGTCATCGGCGTCTTCACCGAGACCATGACGCTCGAACGATAAAAAATATTTTTTAAAAACTCCAAACGAAGCGGGCCAGGGCGGTAAACGTTTCGTCAAAGGATATTAGAGAAATGAAAGTTCCCACAACACTTCACACCATCAAACGACGGCGCGCGCCTCGACGGCGGGGCGTTTTGCTGCTGGTCGTGCTGGGTATGCTCGCCATGTTCGCGATGATCGGCGTGGCGTTCGTCCTGCTGGCCGGCCATGCCCGCGACGGGGCCCGAGCGGTCCAACGAAAAGAATTCTACGTCGCCAACCCCGAAAAGTTCACCGAGGAAGCGCTCTGTCAGGTCCTCTTCGGCACGAACGATCTCGGCTCCGTCCTGCAGAACCACAGCCTGTTGGAGGACATGTACGGGACCAGAACGTACTCTTCCTCGATCGATGCGTCCGTCGTGCCCGTGACCATAACCGGCGGCAACCAACTCCTCCAGTTCGGGATGACGGCCGGCTTGTCGACCCCGGAACAACTCGCGCTGGTCGGGCGGGTGTTGACGTTCACCTCGGGTGATGCGAAAGGGGAAAGCGTGCGAGTTTTGTACTCCGATCCCGCCTCCGGAATGCTGCAGACAACGCTTCCGAAGAAATTACCCACCGGCGGCGACACTTTCATCGTCAACGGTCCGGCCTTTGGCGGGATGGGGTTTGGCTATTATCCTTACGTCGTCGGGTCCGCCACGCCGCAGCAAACCGCGTGCTACGTCAGCGATGAGAACGGTACGGCCCTTTCGGACGAATGGGAGGCCTTCGGCTCGGCCAGCTTCCCGTACAACGTCTCCGGGCAACCGGTGCCACCTTTGCAGGCCTTGTTCCCGAACCCGACGGCCTTTAACGAGAATTACTTCTGCAATAGCAGCGGTACCTGCCTCTATCCGGGTCTTTCCGGGCCGGGCGAAGCGAACGAGTCGTACGACGTGGCCGACTATCAGAACATGCTGCTGGCCTATCAAACGTCGACCGGCACCGTCCCCAGCCCGTCGCTGCACCGACCGGCGCTGATCAGCTACTGGTTCAATCAACTGTCCGAGTTGGTCGATATCTCGACCGCGCTGACCACCGATCCGGAACAAATATTCGTCAACCCGCACCTGGCCTTCAGCACGGGCGATTCCCAATCGCTGAGCTATATCCGCATGATCCGCGAGCTCAAGCGGCGTTGTATCCTGCGACCGTTGCGAGACTATCACCCGAACTTCACCGGCAGCAACCCGAACTTCTGGCCGCTGTGGAATGGGATCGTCGACATGGACGGAAATGGCGTCCCTGACCTCATCGACATGGACGGAGACGGCACCCCCGACACTGCACCTGAATGGGACGTCGACACGGACGGGGACGGGATCAAGGACAGCATCTGGGTCGATATCGGGCTGCCGATCCAAACGACGCCGGACGGCCGCCGCTATAAGCCGCTGGTCGCGATCCTCTGCGTCGACCTCGACAAATGCCTGAACTTCAACGTCCACGGCAGTTTGGTACACCTTAATACTTCGGCCGATCCTGTCAC
>JASFHG010000262.1:0-5782 GCA_050123355.1 Planctomycetia bacterium | reverse complement strand
GCGGGATGGGGACTTCGAGAATGGAGCCGATAACCTGGGCCAATTCGTATTCCTTCGCCGTTACCTTACCGTCGGCCAAGACGATCGCCGCACAGGCGTCAATGACTTGATGCTTCAAAAGCGGGACGGCATCGTTGAGCTTTTCGAGCGTCTCGCCCAACTTTTTAAGGGAACACGACTCTTTGGGAAGTAAGGTGGCCGAGGTGCCGAACTTTTCCATCCCCTTTTCAAATGCGATGGGAGCATCGTCACTCTTCAAACTCCCCACATAAGCAAGGGTCGAAAACAGGCGAACGGCCTCGGGCAAGATCGACCGGACCGTGCTATGATGGTGGCGGATCGAGGCCGGTTGCTTCTTACCGAAGTGGATGTCGAGGTGCCGGACGACGAGCGTTTGGACGGCGAACTCGAAAAGGTCTACCCGCCCGTCCGCTTTGATCAGATCGACCAACGTCTGACGGAACTTGTCGTACTGTTCGGGCGAGAGCGATTTCAAATTGGGCAGCGCGGTCTCGACCAGCGGCAGCCGTGCTTTGTCATCCATCCGATCGACCGATCTGAGCAACAATTCCATCTCCTGCACACAAGCAACGTCGCCCATTTTGCGGAGCATTTCAAGCTGCTTGTCGCGAATTTCGGGATCGCGATCGATCAACGTTGCGAAAATAACGGCCCTCGCGCCGAACGCCTCGCGGGACGCCTCGCGAAGCGGTTGGGGGATGGATTCAAGCAGTGCGGCAATATACATAAGCCGCATCCCGCCCTCCATGATGCCGGCCGTGGGCAAGGAACCGGCCGCTCCTCCGAGAGGAACCGTCGCGCTGCCCGTGGCGGCAATGACCGGCTCGACCGGGATCGCGTTGATGACCGGAGCAAGCGGATCGCCACCGCGAGTCGGTGCACGCCGTGCCGTCTGGGGAGCAGGTGTCTGCAAGCGATATTGAATCTTGTTGACTTGGGGAAAGTCGCCATCGAAACTCGGATCAATCCGTTTGATCCGATCGATCAGCGGCGGATGGGTCGAAAGAAGCCAACCGGAAGTATGGCCGAACGCATTTCCGAAAAAGAAGTGGCTCAATTCGTAGGCGTGTGGGTTGATGATCTTCGACGTGTTACGACGCCCGCCCAATTTTTTCAAGGCACCCGCGATCCCGTCCGGGTTGCGAGTAAATTGGACCGCCGACGCATCGGCCAGATACTCGCGCTGTCGCGAGATGGCACTTTTGATCACAACGCCCATGGCATAACCGACGCCCCCGATCACGGCAAGCGAAATCCCCGCCGCGGCGATCGCGATGGTGGCCCGAGCGTCGCGACGATTGCTTCCGGCAGTAGCATAAAACGCCACTCGCGTGATATAGAGGCCGATGACCGCGATGATCAACAAGCCGTAAATGACACCAATCAATCGCAGATTGAGTTTCATGTCTCCGTTGAGGATATGGCTGAATTCGTGGGCCACGACGCCTTGCAGTTCGTCACGATTGAGATAGTCCAGTGCTCCTCTCGTGACCGCGATCACCGCATCGTGGATGGTAAACCCGGCAGCGAACGCGTTGATCGACGATTCGTTATCAAGGACATAGACCGGCGGGACCGGCACGCCCGAGGCCAGGGACATCTCTTCGACGATATTCAGAAACTGCCGTTCGGCAAAATCACCGGTGTTCGACTGGATACGCCGCCCATCCAGCATTGACGCGACCGCCTCGCCCCCGGCGGAAAGCTCCATGGTTTTATAGCCACTCCCACCGAGAATGACCAACAGCGTCAGCCCTCCGGTGATCATGAAAAGCTTCCAATCCAAGAACAAGTTTTTGAAAATTGACTGCCAATCCGTTTCCTCCGGTATCGCGGAAAGGGTATGCCCGTAATGAAGCGAGGTTGACGGCGTAGAGCCATAGCGATGCTCGTTGCCGAACGTATTCGTATGGTCCCACGGGTCCGACGAATAGGAAGAGTAGTCGTCCGGTGCCTCTTCCTGGATATTCTGCTCGACGATCGCCGCAATCGCCGCAGCCGCCGTATGAACGGCAAGCACAACGAGCGCGGTGGCAACCACAAAATAAACGACCAACCAAAGCGTCTTACGACGCGCGACATCTTGTTGTCCAAAAAAGTCCATGGCGATAAAGGGGATAGTGAATTGGTGTAAATTCCCTGTTTATAGACTCTCAGGTATTCAAAGTTACGAGGCCGACCAACGGAAGGCCGGTTTTTCAGGAAAAAACGTTAAACCGTTTGTAACTTTAAATATCTTACCATCAATAGCCGCCGAGCATCGTTCGACGCGTTTTGGCATTTTCCCAAACACACCAGCAATGCTTGGCGACTAAACTTCGGCAACAAACAGGCCTTAAAACTGAACCTTCGGAGCGACGCGTTCGTTTTCGTCTTGGATCTCGAAGAGGGTCGCTTCGCCAAAGTTGAACATACCGGCAACAATGACCGTCGGGAACGTTTCGCGATTCGTGTTATAAAAGGTCACGGCATCGTTGTACGCCTGACGCGAGAACGAAATTTTATTCTCCGTCGACGTCAGTTCCTCTTGGAGTGCCATCATGTTCTGATTCGCCTTCAGGTCGGGATAGGCTTCGGAAACCGCGAACAGACGGCCCAATGCACCCGCCAGCCCGGCTTCGGCCGACATGAGCGACTTCATCGCACCCGGATTACCCGGCGCGGCGGCCGCGGCCTTGCTTGCGCCGGCAGCCACGTTTCGTGCCTGAATGACCGCTTCAAGCGTCTCGCGTTCGTGCGTCAGGTAGCCCTTGGCCGTTTCGACCAGGTTGGGGATCAAATCGTTACGCCGCTTGAGCTGAACGTCGATTTGGGCAAATGCGTTTTTGTAACGGTTACGAAGCGTGACCAGCTTGTTGTACATGCCGATGATCATCACCAGCAAAATAAGCAAGACGACGCCGACAACAATAAGAGTTATAAGACCAGCTCCCATGATTTTTCCCTTTCAAAATATGTGTGAGATTCTTTTATGGTTTATTGGTAACGATAAATTACGTGTGATAATCCGCGTTAATATGAATGTATTCGACCGTCAGGTCCGTCGTCCAAAATCGGGCCGACGCGTCTCCCTCGGTGAACGTCAACTCGATATGGGTGTCGTAGTGTTCTTCCATCGCCGCGGAAACCGCCTCCGCATCGAACGACGTTGGGGCACCTTTCTCGAAAACGGTAAACCCGTTGATCGCGAGCCCGACACCACTCGGATCGAAGTCGACGCCCGCATAACCGGCGGCCGAAACGATCCGGCCCCAATTGGGATCCGCGCCCGTAATGGCCGTCTTGACCAGGGCGCTTTCGGCGACCACCTTCGCGATCTTCCGCGCCGACGCCTTGTCCTGGCAGCCGACAACATCGATCGTCACCAGGTGCGTGGCCCCTTCGCCATCCTCGGGAATCTGTCGGGCCAACTCGATACAAAGCTCGTTCAAAGCCGTTTGGAACGTCTCCAAATTCTCTCCGGTGAGCGGTTCGTCAACCGCGTGTCCATTGGCTAGCAAGAGAACCGTATCGTTGGTACTCATGTGCCCTTCGACGCTGATGCAGTTGAACGAGTCGTCGGTTGCCTGTTGCAATGCGGCCTGGGCCACCTCGGGCGTCAGGCGGGCATCGGTCATCACCAGGCCGAGCATCGTCGCCATGTTCGGGCCAATCATCCCGGCCCCCTTCGCCATCCCGGCCAGTCGGACCTCTTGCCCGGCGATCTTGACCGAACGCGAAACGGTCTTCATGACCGTGTCGGTCGTCATGATCCCCTGCGCGGCCGCTTCAAAATGTTCCCATGTCGGGCCGAGCTCCTCGACGATCGACTGAATACCAGCCTCGATTTTCTCCATCGGAAGAAACTCGCCGATGATGCCGGTCGACATGACCAAGGCCGAGTCAGCCGGAGCATCCAGGACGTTCTCGGTCAGTTCGGCCATCCGACGCGCGTCGTTCATACCTCGCTCGCCCGTGCACGCGTTGGCGTTGCCCGAGTTGACCACGACCGCACGGATCGCATCGCTCGGGGTCCGCTGGCGATCCAGCGCCACCGGTGCCGCAAAGACCAAATTCTGGGTATAGACACCGGCCGCCACGGCCGCCGTCTCGGAAACGACCATCGTCAAGTCAGGCTTCTTCGAGGCCTTTTTGATGCCCACATTGAACCCGGCCATCGTAAAGCCTTGGGGGATAAAATGTTCCATCGACAACCTTTCTTCGGCCGCTTGCCCGAAAGTGTGAATTTAGGCAAAATCGGCCTATATGTCTTATTCGCTATAAGACATTGGATATTGAAACGTAGATTGCCTTAAAAGACAAGAGGGAAATGCCCCGGTTCGGGGGTTTTTTGGTTGGTGCTACCGCACCAGGGCAAAAACCCGCTTCCGTTGGGCGCTGGCGCAAGCTTGATGTGCTAGGCTCGGTAGCTAAGAGGGATATAAATTTAGGTATTTTTACTCCACAGCCGGTACTTCGTTAGCGACAGGAGGCGTCTCTTTTTTCTCTGCTTCCGTTTTCTCGACCGGCTTGGCAATCGGGCCTTCTTTGCGGATATTGATCCGATATTTTTTGACCAATTGGGTATCAACATTGTCTGGGAATGCAAATAAAACATGTTTAGCATCGTCGTCTCCCAAAACAACATCTGCCTCTGTACGACCGATTTCGAGGTCATCCTTGTCGTAGGCCTTGACAATCAACGTCCCCTCAAATGCGGTTTCCGCAACGATATAGACACTAATCCCCTTTTTGGCGTCTTCAATAGTCCATTTTGCCACAGTGCTTTTCAGCCCCCGATCCAACATTTTTTGATTCACTTCGACCGGAACCTTCATCTTTTCGTCAACACCTTCCCCAACTCCCTGTGCAAAGTCAGTGACTGAATTTCCAACCTGGTTGCCGAGCTTGGTGGCAACGCTCTCCTCATCATCACCACAACCACAGAAAGCAACGGGAAAAATTAATGCCAAAACTATCAGATACTTTTTCATGAAAGTGCACCTTTACACAAAGTTCTACTGGAAAATGAATAGATGTTTCACACACAGTCTCTATTCGTCGTCAAGAGACCATTATTGCATAAGATTTTTGTTTTTGGAAGATACTGCCGCGTTATTTCCCTTCCATCGCCGCCAGGGCCAACAGGACGTAAGCGGTCGCCAGGTTCGGGTCCCCTTCCAACCAACGGGTATCGGCGTTAACCCACGATCCGTTCTCCTTTTGGCGAGCGGCCAGCTCGGCGACGAAATCCTTGCGCCAGTCGTGCTTCTTCCCTTTTACATCGGTCACTTCGTTGGTGCCGATCGCGGCCAAGGCCTTGGCAAACGTGTGATAATAATAGTACAGGCCGGAGTCGCCCATGCCGGGGTTGTTTTTGAGCGTATAGTTTTTCGAGATCCACTCGACGGCCGCCTTGACCCTCGGGTCGTCTTTTTTCAGCCCGGCGTAGATCATGCTCTTCAGCCCGGTGTACGTCATCGAGCCATAGCTCCGCAGCCCACCGGCCGGGGTCTCGCCCGCCTTGCTCTCGCCACCGGCGGCCGGCGTGTAAAAGAAACCGCCGTCAGGGTTCTTCGTAGCAAACGGAGCTGTGTTGGTCGCCGACTCGAAGTTCTGGCACCGCTCGACAAACTTCAAGGCTTTCTTCATCGCCGGATCGTCGGGACCGCTACCGGCTCGCTTGATCGCTTCCATGAAAAACGACGTGTTCGACAGGTCAGGCCGCTTATGCTTGCCGTAGCCTGCCCCGCCATAGCTGAGGTCTTCCGGCTTCTTCCCC
>JASFHG010000261.1:0-5788 GCA_050123355.1 Planctomycetia bacterium | reverse complement strand
ACCTGATCCGTGCCGGAGCCGACGCCGTGAAAGTGGGGATCGGGCCAGGTTCGATCTGCACGACTCGAGTGGTCTCGGGCGTCGGCGTTCCTCAGATTTCGGCGATCATGGCCGCCGCGGCCGCCGCCGAAGCGAGCGGGACACCGATCATCGCCGATGGAGGCCTTCGCTACTCGGGCGACATGGTCAAGGCACTCGTGGCCGGGGCCCATGTCGTGATGATCGGCGGCTTGTTCGCCGGTTTGGCCGAGAGCCCCGGAGCACAAATCCTTTACCAAGGACGAACATTCAAAGTCTATCGAGGCATGGGTTCCTTGGGAGCGATGGTCAAAGGGTCGAGTGAGCGGTATCGGCAGAAGGGCGTCGAGACGCCCGGCAAGCTGGTGCCGGAGGGAGTCGAAGGTCGAGTCCCGTTCCGAGGCGCACTGAGCCCCTTTGTTTATCAGCTCGTCGGAGGAGTCCGAGCCGGGATGGGATATTGCGGGACCCGGACGATCGAAGAGCTACGCAAGGACGCGCAGTTCATCCAGGTTACAGCCGCCAGTGTTAGGGAGAGTCATCCACATGACATCACGATCACGCAGGAAGCACCAAATTACAGTACGGAATACTCCGAAGGCGAGGGTCCGTAGAAATATTCTTTCAGGTCGCACGACGGCACGCGTCGCATTGGTCGGCGTTGCTGCCGTGGCGCTCTTTGCCATGCTCGCTTCGACGGCGGCGGCCGAGGGACTGGTTCGCCAGTCGAAAGGCCGCAACGGTGCGAAGCTCAAGTGGCTTCCGTATCGGCCGTCCGCGCAATCGATTCGCGTGGCCGAGCAGCGTTCTCAGCATGCACGCTCCGTCCGGCTGGCCAGCTATCAGGATGGCGATGAAGTGAATACACTTCGACCTCCGGCAAGGATGGCCAAGCAGGTGGACGACAACAATAGCTTCAGCTTGCCCGGCTATGACCCCAAACCGGTCGAGCCCGCGCCCACGCAGCCGACGCCGGCTCAGCATCAGCCGGTAGTTCAGCCCGAGCCGAACCCGACACCGGCGGCCAATCCGGCCGGCGATCTGAATCGTACTCCTCGGAGTCCGAGTAATTACGAAAGCTATCAAGACTCGACCGTTCGGGAAGAGCGGAAGCAAGGTCTATTCAAGCATTATAACGATTGCCCTTCGGAGCACGATTTCAAGCCGATCGACGAGTTGACCGACAGGGTCGCGGCCGCGTCGGGCGACTATCCGAAGGAATGTGAGCTGCCGTGGAAGAAGTACGAGCCGCGCGATTGGAACGATACGCTCTTCACCTGGAAGGCGTCCGGCTTGTGCCACAATCCGCTCTACTTCGAGGATGTCCAGCTCGAACGTTACGGCCACTCGTGGGGCCCTTACATCCAGCCGATCATCTCACAGGGTCACTTCTTCGTCACGGTCCCGATCTTGCCTTACAAGATGGGCCTCAACCCGCCGCGTGAGTGCATCTACTCGCTGGGTTACTACCGACCGGGCAACTGTGCACCGTACATGATCGACCCCTTCCCGATCAGCGTTCGTGCCGGCATGGCCGAGACGGCCGCCGTCCTCGGAGCGGTCTACCTGGTTCCGTAGGCGTCGCGACGATCCCTCATAAACCCCAAAAACGCGGGCCGACTCGACCCGCGTTTTTTTGTTGGAAATAGCCTTTTCTTTCCCGGGGTCGACACTTTGGGACGTATGAGGTATAATGAAATAAGGCTCGAAAGAGCCGTCTTTTACCGCTACAACCGCATATTCTCGCTGGGGGCGAACTGGATTCGACCGGGCAATGGAAGTGTGGGTGGCGTGCCGTGGTTGGTCAGCAGGCCACGTAAAAAGCTGACTTCTAAATTTAATTGCCGAGAATAATCTCGCAATGGCTGCCTAGAAACGGCAACCCCGGTATCTGAGCTTTTGTCAGAGAGGCTCTCCATACCGGCCACCAATTCTGACTAGCTTCGGGTCGATGCGGACGACGCCCGAAGTGAAATAAAGCTGTCGGCTAGTTCTCGGGATACCCGTGTCGATCGGGGGCTCCCTTGAATGAACTCAAATCATCGACTACGCACGTAGAAGCCCCCATGGAAATGTCGCGGGACGCGGGTTCGATCCCCGCCGCCTCCACTCTTTTAGGGAAAAGGGGACTGGCTCCTTTTGCTGTTCTCGGTGAGCCGTACCAAGGCCCATCCAAGCAAAAGGTGCCTGTCCCCTTTTCCCGTTTCTTTTTCTACTTGTTGTCTTTTTTCTGATGAGATAAAATGGGGCACGGTCGAAAAATACGTATCACAAGGAGGTACTGCCATGGTACAAACCGCAAGAGTGTCGCTGTTGGGTTTGGTTTTGATGTTTGTTGCTTCGCTTGCTTGTTCGCAAGAGATTGCAAAGCCTCGGACCGATGTGCCGTTGAAGGATGAGGATGCTGCCAGAAGTGAGTTGGTGGGTAAGAATGCGTCCCCGATCGAGGTGTACCGAGCCTATCTCAACGCCATCAAGAACAATGACGTTGCGGCGGCGAAACGTTGCTTGGCGTTTTCCGGTAAGGATGCAGACGGCATCTTGGATTTTGTCGTCGGCATGTGGATTGCGCCCCATCGTCTCAATGCAGCGATCCGTAAGGCTGGGCTGGACGGAAAACAATTTGGGGACTGGATCTTTCGCGAGGACTGCACGGACGAAGCCATCGACCGAACCTTGGCACGACTGAAGCATTCCACCTTTACGATTAAGGGAGACAAGGCGGTTCTGAAAATTCAATGGGATAAGAATGATGGTTATCCCAATCCGGCTTTTTTGTTTTGTGGTGATGACCCTATCCTGTTTTGCAAACTTCCCACGGGCTGGAAGATCGGTGACAATGCTATGTCCGATATTGAAAAGCCGCAGGACTTTTTTGCCAGTTCGTGGGTCGCGGCATTCCGGGCGCAAATGAAGATGTCGAACGAGATCGCAGCCGGCCTCGAATCGGGGAAACTCAAAACGGCAATGGATGTGGTCCGGGCACTCGAAAAATATACCGGCAGCTTGGAAGGTCGAATTCCTCTGACGAAAACGGTTGTCTATTTGGAAGATTCACCTGCCCGGTACTTGCAGATCAAAAAAGGCAATCCGGGTGTTGTGAGTCTTGGTGGAACGCAACTTCCGCACCGCAAGGACATCCAGTTTCCAAGGAAGATTGAAGGCGATCTGCACACGATTTTCAGTGAAATGCACGGAAGATGTCATCCCAAAATCGTTGTGGAAACAAAGAATCAAAAAGGTTACGAGGTTATTTATGACACGGATGATAAGCAAGCGTTGCAGATTGTCGCCAAGCAGCTTGGCATGACGGTTGCCCAAGAGGAACGTGAGATAATGGCGTTGCGGATCACCGTTGCCAAGGGTGGTCACCATCTCAAAAAGGTGGAAAAGCCGGATGAGCCGCAGTGGGACAGTTGTGTTTGCCAAGGTGTTTGGCCGCTTCACGGCGTTACTATGGATGAACTGGCATTGTTTCTCGAATCTCGTTTTTGTCGGCCCGTGGTTAATAAGACCGGCTTGAAAGGCTATTACCGGTTGGAACTTTCCGACGAAACGGTGAGGCTCTGGCCACAGGAAGAGGGAGAAAAGAAAGCACTCGACAAAACCGGTTTGCAGATCCACTGGGAACCTACAAAAACGAAAGTGCTGGTGGTCAAGGATAAGGATAATTAGGTTAGCTCGATGAAAAAGGATAATAAACGGAAGCTGATTCGCAACAGCACGGCCGAGTTTTTGATCTTTACGGGCCGGAGCGGCGAGCAAAGTATTGAAGCCCGTTACGAGGCGAACTCTATCTGGCTTTCGCAAAAACTGATGGCGACCCTTTTCGATGTCGATGTCCGTACCGTCAGCGAGCACTTGAAAAATATATTTAAATCTGGAGAACTAGACGAAAAGGCAACTATCCGGAAATCCCGGATAGTTCAAAACAGCTAGGTAGTCCGGATCGAGATCCGGCTTTTGGGGTGCATGTTTTGATCAATAATCTTTCAGCCCGATCGCGATCGGGCCTGCGGGGATAAAATGCCGTCACTGAAAATTATCCTTCTCTGTATTTTCTCGGCCATTGTCTATGGCATTTTGCATGATCAGGTGACGGCGCGGGTTTGTGTGGAGTATTTTACGGTGGCGCACGCGCCGATTTTTGGGACGGAGTCGCCGACGTTGCTGGCGTTCGGCTGGGGAGTGCTGGCGACATGGTGGGTCGGCTTGATCTTGGGGATCGCGGCGGCGGTCGTGTGCAGGGTCGGGCGCTGGCCGAAGGTGGAGGCGGTCAGTCTGGTTCGGCCGATCGCCGGGCTGTTGATCGTGATAGCGGTTGCTTCATTGCTGGCGGGCATCACCGGCTATCAACTTGCGAAGGATAGTCACATGGTGTTGCCCGAGCCGTATGCTTCGCTGATCTCGGAGGATCGCCACTGGCTTTTCTATGCCGATTCATTGGCACATGCTGCCGCTTATCTGGTCGGGGCGTTGGGTGGAGTGGGCCTGTGTGTTCGGGTGGTCGGTGAACGGCGTCGCATGTCTGCGATCGAGCGTGGCGAAGATCGTCCACCCCGGTCCCCCGACTATTGGCTCCTGCTTGTTTGTCGCTGGACGGCCCGAACAATCAGCGTTCCGCTTCTCGGGCTCATCATCGCTCTTGCCGTGGGCGAAGGCTTGCCGAACCCGCTGACTGCATCGATGCGTGAGAACTTGCTTCATACGATCGTCCTGATGATGCTCGCCGGCTTGGTCGTCGGCTGGAAACGGGAAGGCTGGGGCGGCCTTTTGATTCTCGGCGGCCTGGCCCTGTTCGCCATCGTCAACCGCGGCCTCCTGCTGAACATCGTCATGGCCCCCTGGCTCGTCGCCGGCCTTCTCTATTTGGCCAGTTGGTGGATGGCCCGCCGGGTGCATCAGGACATGCCTTTTAATGGGTGCTGATCGCACCGTTTAAAAACCCGCTTCCGTTGGACGCTGGTGCTAAAAGATTTTTCCGGAAGGTGCGTCTTGACGCACCCTACAGGGCTCTCTTGCGGTATCCCCATGCCAGCAAGGACAGGCTGCCGAGGATGAGCAAGGTGATGGTCGACGGTTCGGGCACGTCGGGGCCGATCCATTCCAGGCGGGTTACATCGATCGCAGCCACGGGTGGAGTGCCGTCTTCGATCGTGATTTCGGTGAAGACGTCGAAGAAACTGTCTACATGAAAGGTGCCGTCCGGCAGTTGTGTGATGCTTACTTCGCCGATTGGAGCGACTCCGTCCATGAGCCCGAGCTCGTAGATGGAGGTGGGGCCTTGAGCACCGTCCAAATTCATGGAAAGGATTTCGACGGCGAAAACCTGTGTGTCGGGATGTTCCGGATCGAGTGGCAGCGGATCGATGCTCAGTTCGGTGAAGACATCGAAAAAGCTGTCGACCGCCCAGTTGCCTCCATCGTTGGGGTTGATTTCGTAAGTGATGTCGAAAAACGAATCGACATGAAAGACACCGGTCGTGTCGGGCTCGTGGACCACGACTCGGGGGTCGGCATTACTGGTAAGTTTCATGCTCACCATCTCTACTTCAATGTCTTGATATTTTGTCGGAAGGACGGATTCGTAAGCGACATCTCCGTCGATCATCACATCGACAAACACATCAAAAAAAGAATCAACCACTACGGCATGGGCACTACTCGAAACACAAAGCAGCGACACCACGGCCACCAAAACCAACGTTTTCGACATAAGATTGGAACCAAACATGTTGACCTCCCGGAAGATGTGGCCGACTCCGCTAAG
>JASFHG010000260.1:0-5795 GCA_050123355.1 Planctomycetia bacterium | reverse complement strand
ATAAGTGTCGTCATTCCGATCCGTAACGAAGCCGCGTTCATCCTCGATACGCTGGACGAGTTGGCTGCGCAAAATTATCCGGCCGACCAATTCGAAGTGATTATCGTTGATGGCGATTCGGACGACGGCACGGTGGAAAAAGTGGAACGTTTCATTGAAGACTACTACCACTTCCAGCTTCTCCACAATCCCAAGCGGATCGCCAGCGCCGCCCGAAATATCGGCGCTCACGCAGCACAGGGGGATGTGGTCGTGATCGTCGACGGCCACTGCCAGATCCGCAACCCGTCGTTTCTGGCGAACATCGCCGAAGCGTTTCAAGAAAGCAGCGCCGACGTGCTGGGACGACCGCAGCCGATGGACATCTCCAACGCAACGATCCTGCAACGAGCCGTGGCCGCTACCCGCAACTCGCGGTTGGGACACCATCCCGAATCATTTATTTACAGCAACCAATCCGGCTACGTACCGGCAAGAAGTGTCGGCGTCGCCTATCGACGCGATGTATTCAAGCGGATCGGCTACTTCGACGAAACCTTCGACGCCCACGAGGATGGCGAGTTCAACTACCGCTGTGATCAGGCCGGGATGCGATGCTGGTTCACGCCCAAAATCGCCGTGACCTACTACCCTCGCAATACCCTGACCGGCCTGTTTTTTCAGATGATCCGGTACGGACGAGGTCGAATCCGAATTTTGCGAAAACATCCCGAAACGTTCGGGCTGGGGTCCTTCCTCCCGCTTGCTTTCCTGGTCGGGCTGGTCATCGGCTTGCCTTTGATCCTGGTCCATCCGGTTTTCATGATGATCTATCTCGGATGCCTCGCCATTTATTTTACGGCAGCCCTCGGAATCGGCGTCATGGCGGGCTTGACCTCCGGCAGCATGGCAATTGCACCCCTGGTACCGATCGTCGCCCTGGTTATTCACGCCGGTGCCGGGTATGGAACCCTCGCCGAGCTGTTGCTGGGCAAGAGAAAATGGAAAATCCATTACCACGAAGACCACTCACTTTCCCTGAAACCCAACTTTTACCTTCAAAACCGTTAACGTAAAACCATGACTTTCATTTTGACTACCCTATCGATTTTGTTCACCGCGGTCGCGGTCCTCGGAGCGGCTTACCACCTCTTTTGGACCGTGATAGGACTGATTCCATCAAAACGAAAGCCGATAAACAATACAACGCCGACAACCAACTTCGCGATCCTCATCCCCGCCCACAACGAAGCGAAGGTCCTCGGCGAGACTCTGCGATCGTGTCTTTCGCTCGATTATCCCAACGATCAATATTCGGTCTTCGTGATCGCCGACAATTGCACCGATCAGACCGTCGACATCGCTCGCTCGTTCGGCGTGACCTGCCTCGAACGATCCGACTTGAAGCATCGGGGCAAAAGCCATGCCCTGGCCTGGGCTTTCCCGCAAATACTCGAGCAAACGTTCGATACCATACTCGTTGTCGATGCCGACTGTATACTGGAATCCCATGCATTGCAATATATCGATTACAGCATGCAACAAGGAATTCAGGCCGTACAACTGAACTACACCATCAGCAGCAACCCCAAAGCCACCTCGCTCAGCGTCCTCTTAGTAGCCGCGAACAAGTTGGAAAACGATTATTACTACGCTCCCAAGTCGCGTTTACACGCCGCCGTTATGCTCCGCGGCACCGGCATGGCCCTTCGGACGGAACTTTTAAAACGGTTCCCTTGGAACGCACGCTCGATTGTTGAAGACACGGAATATTCCATCGAACTGCTCAAAAACAATATTGAAATTCAATTCATCCCGGAAGTGCGTGTCACAACCAAGACACCTGAAGAACGTGAAGCACTTGTTGTTCAACGCTCGCGTTGGATCGGCGGAACACTGTTTTTCAGCATCACGTACGGCTTTCGATTCTTGCTGCTCGGCCTGGCCACGTTCCGGTGGCGACTGGCCGATACCGGCATGACCCTGCTCACGTTAAGCCGCCCGATGGTCGTAACCCAATTGGTCGCCACCTGGGCAATCATGGGTGTCGCCAGTCCATGGCTTCCACGATCGATCCTGATTCCGCTATGGTCCTTGTTCTTGCTGGCCACATTAAGCTACTTGGCCTATACAGGTCTCGGGATCCTCGCGATAAGCCGTAAAGCACCTTCCATAAAAGCTCTGCTTACCGCACCGATAAGCTTCATTACTTACATGGCAATTGCCGCTCGTTCGTTGGTTCGAGCCCGCTCCGATTCCACCTGGGAAAAAACACCGCGATAAAAATTTCATGACACGATACCCTTAACTTTCACCAATAAACACACCACCATGCATATCCTTCACGTTACTTCATCCCGATTTTTCGGCGGGCCCGAGCGGCAGATCCTCGAACTCGCGCGAGAATTTGCTCAAAACGGAAGCCACGTCCGTAACACGATCGTTTCCTTTTCGGAAAACGGGCTGTGCCGTGAGTTTCTCAAACAAATCGAACGGTCGCAGATAACCGATCTCGATCACGTCGAACTCCAACACGATACGCCTCACTTGATCGCCGCATGTCGTGAGCTCAGAAAAATAATCGTCGATCGAAATGTCGACCTGATTTGTGTCAACGGCTACAAAGCAAACATCGTGGCAAGGATTGCCGCTCGACGGGAAAACGCGAAGGTGGTCGCGATCTCACGTGGTTGGACGGCGGAAAATTTGCGGATTCGGCTCTATGAATGGCTCGATCGCCGGGCCTTGCGGCGGATGGACCATGTGGTCTGCGTCTCGCAAGAACAGGCCCAAAAGGTAATGAAAAAAGCCCGCGTTCCCGAAAATCGGATCTCGGTTATCCATAACGCGATCCGAACCGAACGATTCTCCACGCAGCCCGACCCGACCTATCGGCAAAAACTCGAAGCGTTTTTCCCCGATCGCTGTCCTCGATTCATTCTCGGAGCAGCCGGGCGACTCAGCCCCGAAAAAGGATTCGACCTATTGATCAAAGTCACTTCCTATTTGAAAAAAGAAGGCTTTTCGATCGGGGTCGTGCTCTTCGGCGAAGGCAATTTGCGATCCAAACTCGAAAAGAAAGTCCAAGAGATGGACATCGAGTCCTATTTCCGCATGCCCGGTTTTACTGACGAATTGGATCGATACATGCCGCACTTCGACCTGTTCGTGCAAACCTCGCACACCGAAGGGCTTCCCAACGTCCTGCTCGAAGCGTCCGCATCCGGAACCCCCTCGGTGGCAACCGATGTCGGCGGAACGCGAGAAGTGCTAATAAACGTACGTACAGGTCGCGTCGTCCCTCCGAACGATCATCACGTCCTCGCCTGGGCCATCGAGTCGTTACTCACCGACGAACAAAATCGAAACCAACTCGCCGAGGCAGGTAAGCGTCATATTAACGAAAAATTCAATTTCGCCCAACAAGCAAACGACTACGAAAATCTGTTTTACTCGCTGACAAACCAAGTATAGAGGCAAATTTTACCGTTCAACTCAGGAATCACCACACATGGCCACGCTCTTAGAATACGACCGACAACCTCAAGCTCCGACACGGCCGATCAACGTCTGCTTTGTCATCGACAATCTCAGTCGGGCCGGGACGGAACTCCAACTTTTGAAGCTGATCAAGCATATTGATCGCGAAAAGGTCGTGCCACATCTATTCCTGCTCGACGGTAAACAGTCCCATTCCCGGGCACTCCAACCCGACGACCTGCCGGTCCTTTCCCTGGGAGTTCATCGGCTTTGCAGCTATCGGGCCGCACGGGCCGCGCGACAATTTCGGGCCTACCTCAAAAAACATGCCATCGATGTCGTACAGACCTATTTCGTCGACAGCACTCGATTCGCCGCCCCTATCGCCAAGTCGGTCGGTTGCACCGTCTTTGGAGCACGTCGCAACCTGGGCCACGCTCTCGGCAAGGTCGATCGCAAAATCGCCCGTCTTTATAACCGACACTTCATCGACAAAATCATCGTCAACTCCGAAGCGGCTCGCCGGTCGGTCATCGAGCAAGAACGTGCCAACTCGGACGACGTGATCGTCATCCATAACGGCGTCGAACTCGAACCGTTCCAAAATACCATGTCTTGGTCCAGCATGCCGGAAAGTGCCATCAAAAACGTCGGCATGATCGGCAACCTCCGAGAAGTGAAGGGAATCGACCTGTTCATCCTGGCAGCAAAAAAGGTACTCGATCGACATCCCAATACGCTCTTTCAAATCGCCGGAACGGGTGAGACCGAAAAGTATCAAGCGATGATCGACCACCTCGGGCTGACTGGCCGCATCCAGTTGCTCGGTTCGGTCGAAATGATACCGAATTTCCTCGCGATGCTCGACGTGGCGGTGCTTCCTTCGCGAGCCGAAGGGCTCTCCAATGCCCTGCTCGAATACATGGCCGCGGGCCGCCCGATCGTCGCAACCTGCGTCGGGGGCAACCCGGAGTTGATCCAGCACGAATGGACCGGCCTGCTTGCCGAGCCGGAAAACGCGGAATCGATTGCCGAAAACATCACTGAATTATTGAAAAATTCGTTCCTTGCCGAACAGCTTGCCACACGAGCTCAGCAGGCGATCACCGAACGATTCGCGATCGAAACCATCGCCCGCCAACACGAAGAGGTCTATACGGCACAGGCAACCAAAAACCAATAACCCAAAACTTTTACATTCCTACATAAACTGTACCCATGAAAACACAAAAATCCAACTCGACAACACGACCGTGGAAAACGGTCATGCCACACTTTGAAAACGAAGGGCCCCCCCGTTTCCGCATTGCCACCGACGTCCCGGGCACTCCCGGTCAGTTTTGGTCAAGTTGTACGGAACTCCATGTGGAACCGAAAGCCCCTGTATGGCTGAAGAAATGTCTTGGCAACAAAATCACGCGGCTGCTGTCCAACTTCCTCTTCGCGCTGCGGTTATTGCAAAAGCGACGATCGGTCGACGGGTTCATTACCGGCAGCAGCATCGGCTGCCTCTTGTTCGCTTGTTGTCAAACCATTTTACCGTGGGGAAAAAAGCCGCACGTGATACTCGATTGTCTTTGGTGCCGCTTTCCCGGCAAAACAAAAAAGATCGTTTTTTCGTGGTTACTCCGGCTCGCCGGACGCTCGGTTAAAAAATATATCGTCTGGGAAAGCCACGAGATTGAAGATTATGCCCGCGAGTTTGGTGTCGCGGCAGACAAATTCCAGTACGTTCATTTTTGGCACACCCTCAATGGCTACGACTTTGAAATCAACGACAACGGGTACGTTTTTGCCGGCGGAAACTGGAACCGCAACTATCCGATGCTTTTGGAAATCGCCCGTCAAATGCCGGAGATCATTTTCCTGATCGGCACCACTCGCCCGGAGCAGCTCGACGGATACGATATACCATCGAACGTCACGATCCGGGGATTCACGCATGAAGGTTTTCGTCAAGCGATCGCCGACTGCTCGATCATGATCGTACCGATGATCGATGGCCTGCTTCACACCGGCGGACAACAGACCGTGCTGAACGCGATGTACCTCGGCAAACCGGTAATCGCAGTCGGCCACCCTTGGGCATCGGACATTATCCACCACGGGAAAAACGGGCTTATTGTCGACTTTGGCGACACGCAACAACTTTACAAAGCACTGGAAAAACTGTGGTGCAACGACGAATATCGTCACCGGATCAGCCTCAACGGCATGATCGAAGCCAAAACGTGGCCCCCTTCGAGAAGCCTTGAACAAATTTACCGCCTCACCCTGGAACTGGATGAATCGGAACCGATTTTCCTGAAAGCATAGAAAGAACCGAGAAATACACG
>JASFHG010000259.1:0-5797 GCA_050123355.1 Planctomycetia bacterium | reverse complement strand
TGTAATAGTCTCCGGGAACGTTAAGATCGTAGCAAAGCTTTTGCTCCATATTGAACTCGCTGTTATCGAACGGCGTTTCATCGAAGAACCAGTTTGCAGCTGCGGAGAACAAAATGGTACACGAAGTAGGATGGCCTTCAGCGTCCTTGCCCCCGGCGCTATGTTCGCCCAAACCACTTTCCTTATTCGCGTAACCGAAATTCACGGTGAGAGCTCCCGAATCCTGGAAGATATTTTCATAGTAGGTCGCAACATTGGACATCAAGGCAATAAGCTTCGAACAGTCCGAATCATAGTCCGGATATACAGTACTGCTCTTTAAATTCATAACGATGTCAACCGCGAGAGTTTGACAGGGCAAAGCAAACAGCGCGAGAAACATGACCGCGGTCGCAACCACCCACGATCGTTTCTGAGTGGCGAGAATACGCTTCCATACGATACGACACCCAAAAACCTTTGATTTGTGCATCATAGAAACTCCTTCTACACAAAAAAAAGAAATTTAGAACCTATCCGAAAGCCGGAAGAGGCATCTAAAAAAAGGGGAGCCTGTCCCGATTTTCAGATAGACTCTTAGTCCCCACTGCTTAGAAATCGATATTAGTATAGTCAAAACGATAGCACAAGAATCATCGTGTTACACAAAAGAATGTTGCGCAAAATTGTGACATGTTTCGTAAAACGACGACAAGCCTTCGAGAAAAAATCACGCACGATTTTCACGAAGACATCATTAGAACTTTTTCATGAAGGCTTTCATTGAACACATCGAAATTAACAAAAAACGGTTTCGTTGAATAACGACAAAGTCGAAAAAACCCTGAAGATTTTAAGAACTCCCTGGAGATTTTTAAGATACATCTTGTGGCAAGTATGAATGCCAGACGCGAAAAACCACAAAAAACAAACGGGCACCGTCCTTGAAGAACGGTGCCCGTTTTTGAGCTTTTACACATATATATAATGGTCAAGCAATCATTGCTCAGCGGCGTTTCCTCCAGAAGAGGCCCAGGCAGCAACCGATGCCAACCAGCAGCACAAGCGTGCTCGGTTCGGGCACGGTGGTGGCACTGTCGCCATAGTCGACCGTCAGCGTCAGGGCCGTCGATCCGTAGCTGGCGATCAGGTCGAACGCGCCGCTGTAGGTGATCGAGTCGAACGTACCGCTACGCGAGTTGTAGGTCATGATGGTAAACGAATCGCCATCGGATGGGGTGTAACCTCCGATGAAGTCGATGTACAGATCACCGTTCAGGGTGGCCGTTGAATTGACATCGAGCAAGTCGCACGACTCGTCACCGTTCACTTCAAACAACATGCCATGGCCGTCACGGTTATCGAAGCTGGCATTGACGGTCGCGCTGCCGATACCGTTTTCTTCGATCGTGAGATCGTTATTGTTGGAGAGACGTACTCCGACAACCGCACCATCCTCGAGGACGAGATCGGCGTTGGAGAAAAGTCGTCCGGAGCCGGAGAAGTCGGCACCGGCTTCGATCGTCGAATCTCCATGGATATAGAGCATGTCATTCGAGTCATTGATATTGACCTCGGCCGTGGATTTGACCAACGAATCGCACAAGAAACGGGTTTGGTGATTGATGTTGACCGTACCGGCAACCTGGAAGAGCCCACCGTCGATCGCGGCACGATACGTTTTGTCGGTGTTTCCGTTGAGGTAAAGCGTACCGGCAGACGAGAGCGTCCAACCTTGGTCGAAGGTCGCCGTGCAGTCGTTACCGACTTCCATGTACGTACTGAAGGCATCTTTCAGAGGCCGGTTGTACGTGAGGCTACCACCGGTCACATAAACGGTACCGGTTTCATTCGTGCCGTCGAGGTTGACGTTGACATCGCTGTCGATGATCAGGTCGCCGCCGGTGACGGTGATGTTGCCGTTGTTGTTGAACCAGTCCTCGATATCGATCGTGCCGGCACCGGAGATGCCGCTGCCCGAATTGAGACGTAGCTGATCCGCGTCCAGCAACGAGCCGGCCTGCATCTGGATCATGGAACCGCTCTTGACGTCCAGCGTGATATCGCACTGGAGTTCGCCGCCGGTGTTGATGACCACGATTCCGTAGCCGTCCGAGTCGCCCAGATAGATATTGTGGTCCGAGCGAAGGCGATAGGCGCCGGTCTGGACAATCGTATCGTTACCGATGTACAGGTTGTTGGCCCCGATGTTGTGCGACGTGATCGAAGCGGTACCGCCGTCACGAATCCACGCTTCCTGATCATAATCGGGCCAGAGGTTCCCGGACCAGTTATTGCCTTGGTTGAGATCGGCGTTCGTGTCGGTCGAGTAGAAATCGACTCGTTCGAGCCGGATCGTCGTATCGCCCCAGTTGGCGGCCGTTTCGATCGCGAAGATGTCGGTCATACTGGGCAGCGTGCGGTAGCCCATGTTATTGGTCGGGTTCATCATCGTCTGCGCTTTGAGGTGATAGCGGTTGTCGCTCGCCTCACATTTGGCAGCCATCGTATTTCCCCAGACCAGATCCGAGTCATAATCATAGTCATAGTCACCGGTTTCGCCGGACGCGACATTGGAGGTCATGCCCAGCGCGTGGCCCATCTCGTGAAGCACGACACTCCACATGTCCTGTTGGAAATAGTGCAAGAAGCCTTCGTCGCCGCTGCTGTAGCCGCGATGGCTGTACTCGAGCATGTCCGGCACGGTCCCGTTGTAATAAGTACCGGGGCTTCCGAGGTCACCGGCGTACGTGAGGTCCATATCATATTCGCTGTTATTAAACGGCGTATCGTCGATAAACCAATAATGGTCGTCGTCGATCCGGATCCGGCAGGAGGTCGGCTTGCCGCCGCTGGTCCCCAAATTATTGTGTCGGCCCAGCGTGCCGCCGTCGAAGTCGGCGTAGTAGAATTCGACGTTCAGTGTCCAATCCGCGGTAAAGATATCTTCGTAATAGCTCTCGGCCGCCGCCATCAAAGCGGTCAACTTCGAGCCGTTCGAGTCAAACGACGGGCTGGTCGAAGCTCCGCTGTTAAACGTCATCACAATGTCAATCGCCAATACTTGACTCGGTAGAGCCAGCATAAACGCGGCGACAAGAAGTAATAAAAAAGTTTTACATTTAGATTTGTTGCTCATGGTAATCATCCAATTTGTCTTGAAACTAGAAAAGGCGATAAATAAATCGCCAACGAATACCTCTCTCGTTCCTTCAATTGGCATTGTTGGCGTACTCCTCCTTTCAGTTCATGGTTAAAAGGTAGCGGACGTCGCCTGAAAAACGACGTCCGCGTGAATAAGTTTTTCTGAAACCGTTTACACGATTTTATGAACGACGCTTCCTCCAAAAGAAGCCAAGGCCACACGCGGCGCCGAGCAGGAGCACGAGGGTGCTCGGTTCGGGCACGGCGGTGACTGAGTCGCCGTAGTCGACCGTCAGCGTCAAGGCCGTTGCGCCGTAGCTGGCGATCAGGTCGAACGCGCCGTCCCAAGTAATACTGCCGAACGTGCCGCTTCGGCTGGTGTACTCGATCACCGTGAACGAATCGCCATCGGCGGGCGTGTAGCCGTCGATGAAGTCGATTTCGAGCGTACCACCGAGCGTGACCGCCGCGTTGACGTCCAACAGGTCGCACGAATCGTCGCCGTCGACTTCGACAAACAACTTGGTCGCCGCTACGCTGTTCATGGTGAAGGCACTGTTGACGGTCGCCTCGCCGACACCGTCTGCTTGGACAGTTATGCCGCCGTTGGTATGCAGGCGGCAATCGATCTCGGCGCCATTTCTGAGCGTGAGCTCGCCCAGGCTGGTCATGTAAAGCCTGCCTGCACCGGTAAACGTGGCACTGGCTTTGATGTCCGTATCGTCATACAGGTAGAGGGTGTCGTCGCTGTCGGTCAGTCGAACGTCAGCAACGCTTTGGAACTCGGCAGTGCAATAAAAACGTCCCTGGTGGTTGACATCAAGGATACCGGCAACCCGGAACTTCCCGCCACCGATGCTGGCTCGCGTGGAGCTGGTGGTGCCTCCGTTCAGATAGAGCGTGGCGCTGCCTCCGTAGAGTTGCCAGCCTTCGGTCATCGTGAGACAGTGTCCGGCACCCACTTCAACATAGGTGCTCATCGCATCGGTCAATTCCGCGTTGCAGGTAAGGTCACCGCCGGTCACGTAGACGGCCGCTCCATTGGCCGCATCGAAATCGATGGCGACCGCGCTATTGATGGTAAGATCGCCGCCCGAAGTGGTCATGACACCACCCAGATCAAAACCGTTCTCGATATCGATCGTACCGGCCCCGGTCAGGGAAGCACCGTCTCTGATGTCGAGCGTTCCCACGTCCAACAGCGACGTCGCATCCATCAGGACCGTCGAACCATCCTTGACGGTCAGCGTCCCGTCGACTTGGAACTCGCCACCTGCTTCGGCATGGGCCATGGCCGTGTTCGTGCTGCTGTAACCGACGGTGCAGTTTTGATCGGCACGTACACGATAAGCTCCGGTACGGACGGTCGAGCCTTGGCGGATGTACATGTTGTTTACCGTGAGGTTGCCGGTATGCGGTCGCGTCGAGTTACCATGGCGGATCCAGACATCGTCGTTCGAGTCGGGAACTTTATGTCCTTCCCAGTTGTTGGCGTTATTCAGGTTCGCATTGGTTCCGATGGAATAGAAGTCTTGTCGGAACAGGTCGACCGTTCCGCTCCAGTTGCCTCCGGAGATGATCGCGAAGATGTCGGTTGCGCTCATCAGGTCGCGTTGGCCGGAACTGCTGTAGGGATACATGGCGGAGGTCGCGGCCAAGTGGTATCCATCCCCACTATAACAGTCGGCGGCCATGGAATTGCCCCAGACGAGACTCGAGTTGAAATCGTAGTCGTCGTCGAAGAGGACTTCGGACCAGGCGGTGAAGGCGTTCATGCCCATGCCGTGTCCCATTTCGTGGATCATGGTGCTCCACATATCCATGCCGCTCGCGGCAGGAACCGAGCCGTTGTTGGTGCCTTTGTAGCGATACTCCAACAGGTCGGGGACTGTGCCGTCGTATTTGCTGCCAGGATCCGATATATCGCCCGCGAGGGTTTGGGACATGTTGAATTCGCTGTCATCCCGTGGGGTAGGATCGAAGTACCAATTGACATCCGTATCTACCCAAATCGTGCACGATGATGGGTGGCCATTGCTTACGCCCGTGACCAGTGTGGTGGCCAAGGTGCTGCCGTCCAGGTCGTCGTACAGGTAATTGACCGTCAACGTACCGGAGTCTTCAAACATTGCTTGATAGTAGGTCTCAACTTCTGCCATCATGGCGATCAGTTTGGAACCATCCGAGTCGAAGGCCGGATGGTCGGAGGAGCCACTGTTGAAATTCATCACAACATTGACGGCCGCAACGTGACCAGGAAAAGCGAGGCCTATCGTTACGGCGACGATAGCCAAGAAACTCCAAAAGAACGGGTGATTTTTCCATACTTGCTTCATAATAGAATCTTCCTTAAATAACAAACTTCTTGAAAATCAGAAAAGACGAAAAGACATCGTCCACAGTACCTCCTTGTTCCATACTCTGTTTTTTGACCTCCCTTCTGGTTTAGCGGATCACACTCTTTGTCCCGTGTGGTGTTTTATCGTTATCTTCACTCCAAGACCGAGAACTGTGCGCGGAAAGTCCCTGGTCGCGTCAAGAAAATGGCGTGCGCTATTTCGCGGCCAAAACGTTTAACCGCGATAAGTAGTTAGAGTACATTTCAAAACCTCAATTTGGACTGCAAGCGGTCTTTTTGTTCACCGGACTTCGTCGCAAAATCTCGCCATATCGC
>JASFHG010000258.1:0-5814 GCA_050123355.1 Planctomycetia bacterium | reverse complement strand
AGCATTCCTCTGACAGGAACCAGCATCAGCACCGTCGACAATGACTTCGCAACAGGTAGTTATGCACTCGTAACCGGCCATCTGGGATCTGCTGATGGGGTAAACAATACCATAAAATATAATAACAGCGGGGTCTTTTTCTATAAAAGCAACATCCGAGAATCAGATGTTTCTGACGGATTGAGCCATACACTCTTCGCTGGTGAAGCGATCAATGGTCACTTAAGGGAGTCTCGCAATCTTTGGTCGAGATCTTGCCGGTCTATTACGGTACACCGATCCACTTCCAATCCACTGAATTCACCGGCTTGGGTGGAAGGGACTACTGTCCCCTCCTCTTATAAAGCCTGGGAACCCCAACACGGGAGTGACCCTCTAAGATACAGCGGAGCTTTTATCAGCTTGCATCCCGGTGGTGCCAACTTCACTTTCGGTGATGGTCATGTGGAATTTATCAGTGAAAATATCGCAGAAATACCTTACAAAGCACTTTCTACAAGGAGTGGAAATGAAAATATCGCAGAATACTAATATTGGATCCTTTCATGTTGCAACGGCAGTCCTACTGATTGTTACGGTATCCTGTTTGGCAACCTTAACGGGCTGTGGCGATGGACGCCCTGACCGCGTTCCCGTCTCGGGTCAGGTACTCATCGACGGAAAACCGCTGACGTATGGCACCGTCCGGGTCATTCCTCAAAATGCAAGAGCGGCAACCGGTACCATTCAACCGGACGGTAGTTTTAAGCTGACAACGTTCGAAGATGGAGATGGTGTTGTCCCGGGTGAACATGTGATGGTGATTGATGCGGGAAACCAAATAAGTCAAACTCAAATGAAATGGTATGCACCCAAAAGGTATGCAAAACCACAAACCTCGGGTCAGAAACTGCCCATTGATAAGTCAACCGATTCTCTCAAAATCAAGTTGACCTGGAAAGGAAGTCCACACAACGGACCGTTCGTGGAACGGGTCAATTAATAGATGCGCTCCACGGAGCTCTCTCTTTAGAAATACTACACCTTCAAAAATACCTGCTAAATCCAGTCCTCCGCTAAAGCAGAGGGCTGGATGGATTAAACAAGTAAATTTTCACTTCACAATCTGGTGTAGAAAACGGCTTTTTTGAGATCATCTTGTTCTCTTCCATCTCCCCCAATGCCCCACCTCTCCCTAATCTCTCTTCCCTTCAAACGCAAAATTGTCGAAAATGGGGGATATGTCGAAGGTCGATTGGAATCAGGTTGTTGCCGAAACTCACGAAACGCCACGGACGGTCAGCCCGCGGCGACGGCTGATTGTCTGTTTTTTGCTCTTCGGACTCTTCGCCGGTACGATTCTCGCGCGAGCGGCTTGGCTGGAAGTGGCCAATGGACCGGCCCGACGTGCCCAGGCGGCCCAACCACGCAAGACACGGCAGGTGCTGACGGCCAAGCGTGGCAAGATCGTCGACCGTAACGGGATCGTTCTGGCCGAAGATCGGGCCAGCAAGGCTCTGGCCGTGCGATATCGTTATCTCGAAACCCCACCCAATCCCCGCTGGCTTCGCTCTATCGCACGCTCCCGGTTATCAAAAAACGAGCGGAAAGATGCGCAACGGATCAAACGTGAAGAGCAACAAATATGCAACGAGTTGCAAGCAGCCCGCGAGAGGCTCGCCGAGCTTTGCGGTCTTGAAGTCGAAGAGTGGGATCGTCGGGCCGGCCGGATCCAGCATAAAGTCGAGCGGATCTCGCGTGCGGTGAACTTGCGTCGGATGGAAAAATTTCGCGAGCGTCAGCAGCAACGGGCCGAAAACCCGCCAAGCCGCTTCGAGCAGTTTATCTCGCCCGAAGTGGAGCAGAAGCCCGAACCGATCATCGTCCGCGAAGAGCTCGATTATCATGTGATTGTCGAAACGATTCCGCCGGAGGTCGTCGAGCAGCTCGAAGCCCAGCCGGACCAATTTCCCGGCATCAAGATCGTGGAGCGTACCCGTCGCACCTATCCGCTCGGCACCACGGCCTCACATCTTTTGGGCTATCTCGGAAAGGAAGAATCTTCTGGAACCAAGCAGAAGCAAGACGAGCAAGCACGGGCGCTGGTGGGCAAGACGGGCTTGGAACGGCTGTTCGAAGAATCGCTCCATGCACGACCCGGCGAGCAGATCGAAGCGACCGATCATAGCGGCCGTCTCCTAGCGATCGAAACACTCCGCGAGGCACAAGACGGGCAGACCGTGAAACTGACGATCGACACACGGCTCCAGCAAACGGTCGAAACGCTCCTCGACCGCGCGATCCAACGCCGCTCCTACACGGGTGCCACACCGAAACATGTCGGAGGTGCGGCCGTGGTGATGGACGCTCAGACCGGCGAACTGCTCACGGTAGCCTCTTCACCCCGCTTCGATCCCAACTGGTTCGTGCCGGGGGCCGAAGATCGATCAAATAAAATCAACCAAGCAATGACCGGCCCGAGCAAACCGATGTTCAACCGTGCAACCCAAATGGCGATCCCTCCCGGATCGGTCTTCAAGATCGTCACGGCGGTCGCCGGCCTCGAGTCGGGCGTGATCGATCCGACGGCCATCTATCGCTGTCGCGGTTTCATGGAAGATGAAAACGCCTACCGCTGCCAGATTTACCTTCGCCATAAGGAAGGGCATGGTCCGATCCAACTGGCCGATGCGTTGGCCCAAAGCTGCAACACCTACTTTTTCAACGTCGCCGACCAAATCGGTGCCGAGCCGATCCTCGCCTGGGCTGTCCGGTTTGGGCTGGGCCAAAAAACGCGAGCCGAGCTGTCGGGTGAATCGTCCGGCGAGCTGCCGCCGATGATCCCCATGCACGATCGGCCCGAACTCTCACCGATCAACGCACGATTCGTGGCGATCGGTCAAGAACGACTTCGCACCACGCCGCTCCAAATCGCACGGATGATGGCCGTAATTACCAACGGCGGCCGACTGCTTCAACCGCGGTTAGTAATCAACAGCGAAGTGGATCAAAAAAACCAATCGACTCGCATCCCCCAGCTCCACCCCGAGACCCTCGCCGCCGTCCGACGTGGCTTGGAAGCGACCGTCACGTCACCACAAGGTACCGCGCATGATTTGAGTACCCTCGACAACGAAGAGCATGAAGACTCACACGCCACGCTGCCACAGATCGCCGGCAAGACCGGCACGGCCCAGGTGGGCGCAGGCCGCTCGGACCACGCTTGGTTTGCCGCCTACGCTCCGGCAAGCAACCCCCGCTACGTAGTGGTTGTCGCGTTGGAACATGCCGGCAGCGGTAGCGAATCGGCGGTCCCGGTCGCTCGCCGAATCTTCGCAAAAATGCAACAATTAGGCCTGTTTTGAATTATCGTGGCCATAAACTTTACCAAGTCGCTATAAGACTTCTGTTTGCGTTGCGTAATTTCTTCTCGTGCCACTAGATGATCGGGCCGTTCGGTATTACCATAGTAGATAGTGTATATTGCTCTGGCCGGATAAATTGAGCTTGCATGTAAGCAGCACAAAAACGCTTGCTTATAGTGAAACAGCCACTATTTGGAACGATTTTCACTACCATTTATACAATGAACGCGGGCACGGTTCATTTTATCTTGCCAGCACTATAATAACTATTCCTCTGCGGGAAATTGGTCTCCGGCAACGCCCAACCGAGACCCCATTTTGAAAAGAGCCCAATGAAGCAAGATCTTTTATCGCTCGTTAATAAACTGTGTAAAAATGTAAGTCAGGTCTTTCTTGGGAAAGAGGACGTCGTTAAAAAAACCGTCGTCGCGATGCTTGCCGGGGAACATGTTCTGTTGGAGGACGTGCCAGGGGTCGGTAAAACGCTCCTCGGTAAGGCCGTTGCCAAAAGTGTCTCAGGCCGCTTCGACCGGATCCAGTTTACGCCCGACTTGCTCCCGTCGGACATCACCGGCAGCAGCATTTTCAACGCGAAGACCCAAGAGTTCACGTTCGAATCGGGCCCCGTCTTCACCAATATTCTCTTGGCCGACGAAATCAACCGCACGACTCCGCGAACCCAAAGCGCTTTGCTCGAAGCGATGGCCGAGCATCAAGTCTCGGCGGACGGCCAAACCTATCCGCTTCCGAAACCGTTCATGGTAATCGCTACCCAAAACCCGTTGGAATTCGAGGGGACCTATCCCTTGCCGGAAAGCCAGTTGGATCGGTTCCTGATGCGGATCTCGATCGGCTACCCGGACCAGCAAAACGAACTGGCACTGCTGGTCTCCCACCGTGAAGGGGAACCGGTCGACTCGCTCGAATCGGTCCTCTCGTGCGATCAGGTCGTCGAGCTCCAAGAGGCAACTCGTCAAATCCGCGTCGACGAAACAATCAACCAATACATTTTGGATATCGTTCACGCCACTCGGGAAAACGACGATCTCCATGTCGGCGTCAGCACCCGCGGGACTCTCGCTTTATATCGGGCGGCGCAGGCGACCGCGGTCCTTGCCGGCCGTGACTATGTCGTACCTGACGATGTAAAACAACTGGTCGTGCCGGTCTTGTCCCATCGTGTCGTCACGAAAGGATACCTCCACGGCGGACAACGTGAGGCGGTCGAGGCCCTGATCGAGCGTCTCGTTGATGAAATCGATGCACCCTAAAAAAGTTTGAAGTAAGAAGTTTGAAGTGCGAAGGAATATGATTCTCTCCTTACTTCAAACTTCAAACTTCTAACTTCACACTTTATGAAGCCTTCTTTTCGACGACTGAAAGTTTGCCGAGAAACCTGGTACTACCTGATTGTCTTGGGGGTCGTGCTAAGTGGTGCGTTTTTGCGAGAGGTCAACCTGCTGTTCGTCTTCGCCGGCATGCTTACTGGCCCTCTGCTCTTGAATTGGCGTACCGTGAGCAGCTCGCTTGCCAAATTGAAGGTCAGGCGGAAACTTCCCAACGGTATCTGCGCCGGTGATCCGCTGGTGGGACACATCGAGCTAACCAACTCCCGTCGAAAGTTCGGCAGTTGGGCCGTCACGGTCACCGACTCGCTGCAATGCAACGGCAGCGAGACAATCAAGCCGGAAACGTTCTTCCCTTTCATCGGCGGCCGTCAAACGGAAGAAGGCTCGTATCAATGCCGGCTGACCCAACGCGGCCGTTATGAAGTAGGCCCCTTCTCTCTGACCACCCGATTCCCGTTCGGCCTGTTTGAACGCACGATGGTCCTCGGCGAGAAAGAATCGCTGGTCGTTTTTCCGCGTCTGGGAAACCTTTCGCAACGCTGGCTTGCCCGTCATCAGGAATCGTTCGAGGGCAATGCCCAAGCCAAACAAAAACATCATCGGGTTGAAGGCGAATTCTATGGAGTCCGTGACTGGCGCGACGGCGACTCCCAACGATCGATCCACTGGCGAAGCTCGGCCCGACGCGGCAGCTGGGTCGTACGTCAGTTCGAACAACCACACAATCGCGACGTAGCCGTGCTGATCGACTTGATGGTTCCTGCCACCAAAAACAAAAAGAACCACGAACCAAACGAAGCGTTAGAAACCGCGATCAGTTTCGCCGCCACAGCGGTCGCCAATCTTTGCCGGCAAGGTGGTGCCAACATCCTGATCGGAACCACGGCAACACCTGACGAACCTATCATAGGCCCTGCCTCGCTCGCATTATTGCAGGATGTGATGAACGAGCTGGCCGTCATCGAGCCGCATACGGACGACCGCTTGAGCCGACTACTTGAGCAAACCGTTGCTAAACTTGGCACACAAACCGACGTTATCCTGGTCAGTACGACCGAAATCAACTTAGACGACCCAGAACGTTTTGAAAAATGGCATGGCAACCCTGCCCGACGTCTGTG